>JBJTBP010000066.1:0-15259 GCA_046091385.1 Solirubrobacterales bacterium
GTACGTGGATGGGGATGTCGTGCTCGGCGAACCACTCCTCGGCAACCTCGGGGGCGACCAGCGAGGCGTTGGCCCGGACGAACGAGAGCGCCGCCTGGGCCGACTCCTTCATCACATCGCCCAGCTGGCCGGTGATCACCAGCCTGCCGGTCCCCGGCATCGCCGTCGCCTCGACGAACAGGACGTCCCCCCCGGTCGGGGTCCAGGCCAGGCCGGTGGCGACCCCGGGTACACGGGTCCTCCTGCGGCTCTCGGCGAAGAACTTCTGCCGACCGAGCAGGGCCCTCGCCTTCTTGCCCGAGACCTTGACCTTCTTGCCCTTGCCGTCCTTCTCGGCGAAATCCCGGGCGACCTTCCGGCAGACGGTGCCGATCTCCCGCTCGAGGTTGCGGACCCCGGCCTCCCGGGTGTACTCCTCGATGATCGCGGTGAGCGCCGGGTCGGTGAGCTCGATCTGGCCGGGCTTGAGGCCATTTGCCTCGATCTGCCTCGGGACCAGGTACTTGCGGGCGATGTGCATCTTCTCGTCGGTCGTGTAGCCGGCGAGGGGGATCATCTCCATCCGGTCCCGGAGCGGCCCCGGGATCGTGTCGAGCACGTTCGCGGTCGCGATGAAGAGGACCTCCGAGAGGTCGACCGGCAGGTCCATGTAGTGGTCCCTGAAGGTCGAGTTCTGGGCCGCGTCGAGCACCTCGAGCATCGCCGAGGAGGGATCCCCCCGGAAGTCGGAGCCCATCTTGTCGATCTCGTCGATCATGAAGACGGGGTTCTTCGAGCCAGCGTCGCGGAGGGCCCGGATGATCGTCCCCGGCATCGCCCCGACGTAAGTCCGGCGGTGCCCCCGGATCTCTGCCTCGTCCCTCACCCCGCCGACCGAGATCCGCTCGAAGTTCCGCCCCAATGCCCGGGCGATCGACTTGCCGAGCGAGGTCTTGCCGACGCCGGGCGGCCCGACGAAGCAGAGGATCGGCCCGGGCGAGTCGGGGTTCAGCTTGCGGACGGCCAGGTACTCGAGGATCCGGTCCTTGATCTTCTCCATGTCGTAGTGGTCCTCGTCGAGCACCTCGCGGGCGTTCTCGATGTCGAGGTCGTCCTCGGTCTCCTCGTTCCAGGGAAGCTCGACCAGCCACTCGAGGTAGGTCCGGATAACCCCGTACTCGGCCGCCGCGGGCGGCAGCTTCTCAAGCCTGCCGAGTTCCCGCTCGGCCGACTTGAGCGCATGCTCGGGCAGCTCGGCCGCCTCGATCCGCTCCCGGAGCTCGTCGATCTCGGCCTGCTGCTCGTCGCCTTCCCCCAGCTCGGCCTGGATCGCCTTCATCTGCTCCCTCAAGAAGAACTCCCGCTGGCCCTTGTCGATCGACTCCTGTACCTCGGACTGGATCTGGGAGCCGAGCTGGATCACCTCGAGTTCGCGGGCGAGGATCTTGGCGATCATCCGGAGCCGCTTGCCGACGTCCACCTCCTCGAGCAGTTCCTCCTTCTCGGCGGTCGGGATCCGGAGCGCCCCGGCGATCAGGTGCGAAAGCGCCGAGGGGTCGTCCACGTTGGCGACGGCCAGCTGGAGCTCCTCCGGCAGGTACGGGATCTGCTCGATGATCTCCGAGAAGGTCTTCTGGACGTTCCGGGTAAGTGCCTCGAGCTCGGGTGAATCCTCGACCTCGTCGGGCAGCTCGTCGATCCTCGCGACCAGGTACGGCTCCTCGGCCACGTAATCGCCGATCCGGACCCGCTGGGTCCCCTGGACCAGGATCCGGATCGAACCGTCGGGCACCTTGAGCATCCGGGTGACCACTCCGACCACCCCTACGTCGTAGAGCTGCTCGGGACCCGGAGTCTCGTCCTCGGGCTCGCGCGAGGCGACCATGACCAGCATCCGGTTGGCCGCGAGGACGTCGTCGACCAGCTTGATCGAGCGCTCCTGGCCGACCCCGAGTGGCGAAAGCGTGTCCGGGTAGGCGACCGTCTCCCTCAGCGGCAGGACCGGCAGCGCGTCGGGCAGCTCCTCCAGCGCCCGGATCGTCTCCTCCTCCTGGCCGGCCTCGACCACCTCGAGCACCGGCACCGGGCCGCCCATGCCCTCGGTCGGGTCACCCTGTCCGTTGTCCGAGCCGTCAGACACCGGTCAGCCCCTCTGGACCGGGACCTGGCGGACCCGTTCCTCCTCGGCCCGGAGCGGCAGGTCGACCGTCAGCAGGCCATCCTCGTAGGTCGCCTCGGCCCGCTCGGCGTCGACGTCCACCTGCAGCTCGACGATGCACCGGAACGGACCGGTCGGAATCTCGACCTGCTGGAAGACGCGCCCTTCCGTCTCCTGGACCGGCCGGTGGCCGATCACCGTCACCTGCCTGCCGCTGACCTCGATCCCCACCGTGGAGAGGTCGATCCCGGCCAGCTCACACTTGATCACGGCCCGTTCGGGGTCGTTGGCGTAGTAGACGTCCACGCTCGGTGAAAAGCCGCTCGCCCGGCGACTGATGTAGGTCGCCCGGCCCCAGGTGCCGCCGAGCATCTCATCCATCTCGCGCCTCATGCGCGCGAAATTTGCGAACAGATCCTTCTCGCGCATCACCGATTGATCTTAGAGATCAAGCTCCATCGCCCCTTCGGCAACGGTTACCGGGCCGTCGAAGGCCACTCCGGCCTCGGCCACGGCCCATTCGGGGTCGATCTGGTCGGGGATGTGGGTCAGGACGAGTCTGGAGACTCCGGCAGCCTGGGCAAGCTCGCCGGCCTCACCCGGGGTCATGTGGCCCCGGTCGTCGGGGTCGGGCTCCGGTTCGGCCAGGGTCGCCTCGGCGATCAGCAGGTCGGCCCCCGAGGCGAAATCGACCAAAGCCTGGTTCGGCGAGCAGTCGGCCCCGAAGACCAGCCGCTTGCCGTCCGGCGCGGTTACCGAGATCGCCCAGGTCTCGATGTAGTGGGGCACCGCCCGGAAGGTGACCTTGAGCGGACCGACCGCCACCTCGCCGCCCGGGTCGTACTCGGAGAACTCGAAGGTGTCGAACAGCATCGTCGGCATCCGCCAGACCCCACAGACCGACTCGAGGGCACCGCCCGAGGCGGGCGGACCGTAGAGCTCGATCGGCTTGGCGACCTTCTCGGTCAGGTAGGCGAGCCCCGAGATCTCCCGGCCCCTCAGCGAGTTGGTCAGGGAGAAGGCGAAGGGGACCAGGTCGAAGAAGTGGTCGGCGTGGAGGTGGCTGATGAAGATCGCGTCGAGCCCGGCCGGGTCGGTCAGCTTCCTGAGCGCGCCGAAAGCCCCGTTTCCGCAGTCGAGGAGGATCGAGGTATCCCCCTCGGAAACCAGGTAGGAACTGCATGCCCCGCCTTCGTCCTGCCAGGCCGGGGACTTGCCGACCACGGTCAACTTCATGCCCGAACCTTACGACCGAAGGACCGTGGGCCGCTTCCGGGCGATGCAGCGGCAGGGCGGTTTCAGGCGGCGGCGTCGGCCCGGTCCGGATCGCTCGCCCAACGGGGCGGGCGCATCAACAGGACGGGCTGGCGCGGTGGCGAGAGTCCCTCGGGCCGGTCGGCCCTGAAGCTCACGCAGGGCTTCTCCAGGTCGAGCGCGCAGAGCATCTTCTTGCGGAAGTAACACTGCTCACAGGTCGGCTCGTCGACTTTCCCCTTGGCCACGGCGGCCATCCAACCAGCCGCCGGCCCGACCCGTCGGGGGCGATTCCGCAAATCGCAGGAAGGTCTGCCGGGGGCCTTCTACAAGAGTCCCGCATTTTCGGGCGAGCGTCCTCGGCCCGACCCGCGCGAGGGGGGAGAGATCTCCGGGGACCCCTCGTCGGGACCCCCTGCCAGCCTGTGGGGGTACCCGCTAGTAGCGGTACTCGTTGGGCTTGTACGGACCCTCGACCGAGACGCCGATGTAGGCGGCCTGTTCCGGGCTCAGGTCGGTCAGCTCCACCCCGAGCGCTTCCAGGTGGAGTCGGGCGACCTTTTCGTCGAGGTGCTTGGGCAGCACGTGGACTGCCGTCTCGTACGCCTCGCTCCGCGTGAACAGCTCGATCTGGGCGATCACCTGGTTGGTGAACGAGTTCGACATCACGAAGCTCGGGTGGCCGGTCGCGTTGCCCAGGTTGAGCAGGCGACCCTCCGCCAGGACAATCACCGAGTGGCCGTCGGGGAAGCGCCACTCATGCACCTGGGGCTTGATCTCGATCCGCTCGACCCCGTCGACCTCGCCGAGGCCGGCGATGTCGATCTCGTTGTCGAAGTGGCCAATGTTGCCGACGATCGCCTGGTGCTTCATCTGCTTCATGTCATCGGCGGTAATGATGTCCTTGTTACCGGTGGCAGTGATGAAGATGTCGGCATAGGGCAGCACGGTCTCGAGCTTCCTCACCTCGTAGCCCTGCATCGCCGCCTGGAGGGCGCAGATCGGGTCGATCTCGGTGATCACGACCTTCGCCCCCTGGGCCCTCAACGACTCGGCCGAACCCTTGCCGACGTCGCCGAACCCACAGACGACCGCGGTCTTGCCGGCGATCATCACGTCGGTCGCCCGGTTGATCCCGTCGACCAGTGAGTGGCGGCAGCCGTAGAGGTTGTCGAACTTCGACTTGGTCACCGAGTCGTTGACGTTGATAGCCGGGAAGAGCAGCTCGCCCCGCTCGCTCATCTCGTAGAGCCTCATCACGCCGGTCGTGGTCTCCTCGGTCACGCCGATGATCCCCTGGCCGATCGCGGTCCACTTGCCCGGGTCGCTCTCGAGCGAGGCCTGGAGCAGGCTGAGGATGACCGAGAACTCCTCGGAGTCGGCACCGGCCGGGTCCGGCACGGCGCCGGCCCGCTCGAACTCGGTCCCCTTGTGGATCAGCAGGGTCGCATCGCCGCCGTCGTCGAGCAGCATGTTCGGCCCGGGCTCGCCGTTTTGGCCCGGCTCCGGCCAGGTCAACGCCTGGTCGGTGCACCACCAGTACTCGTCCAGCGTCTCGCCCTTCCAGGCGAACACCGGGACGCCCTGGGGGTCGTCCGGGGTGCCGTCGGGGCCGACCACCACGGCAGCGGCCGCATGGTCCTGGGTCGAAAAGATGTTGCAGCTGGCCCAGCGGACCTCGGCGCCCAGCTCGACCAGGGTCTCGATCAGCACGGCCGTCTGGACCGTCATGTGGAGCGATCCGGTGATCCGCGCCCCGGACAGCGGCTTGCTCGGGCCGAACTCCTCGCGCATCGCCATCAGGCCGGGCATCTCGTGCTCGGCGAGGGAGATCTCCTTCCGGCCGAAGGCAGCCTCCCCCAGGTCTGCGACCCGGTAATCGGGCCCCACATCACCATTTCCGGTGACCGTAGGCACCTCGGTTTCGACTGCAATCTGCGTGCTGGTCTCGCTCATCTGGTCCTTCCGTCGAGTCTTACCGGCGGTGGGCCTTTTTCGGCACCCTGACAGCACCTCACGCTACCATTACGACCGCCTATGGGTACTTCCGAGCGAACGGCGAAACTCTCCGCCTCACCCGACCTCTTCCAGAATAGGGTGCTCAACTTCTTCTCCCGGGTCCACCCGATAGTTCCGGCGCTGATCTACATGCCGGTGATCATCGCCTCCTACTGGATCGCGATCGCCGACGGCACCGGTGTCTGGACGATCCTCGGCCTTACCGTCGCCGGGGTGTTCGTCTGGACGCTCTCGGAATACTGGCTCCACCGCCTGCTCTTCCACTGGCACCCGAAGTTCAAGGGCGGCGACAAGCTCAACTTCATCATCCACGGCGTCCATCACGACCACCCCAACGACCGGATGCGCCTGGTCATGCCGCCGGCGGTCAGCATCCCGCTGGCCCTGATCTTCTTCGCGATCTTCTACCTGGTGCTCGGGGTGCCGAACGCGCTGATCGTCTTCGGATCCTTCCTCGCCGGCTACCTGACCTACGACTACACCCACTATTACGTCCACCACTTCGCCCCTAAGACGAAGGTCGGCCGGAAGGTGCGCGAGCACCACATGAGGCACCACTTCCAGGACCACCGGTTCGGTTACGGGGTGTCGAGTCCGCTCTGGGACCACGCCTTCCAGACCGTGCCGCGCTCGAAGACGAGCACCACCCGCGAAGAAGACTCCTCCGAGTGACCTGGCCCCCCGGGGCGGACTTTCGTAGACCTCTTAAGCTCTAGGAAGTCACCGGGTTCGGCGGCTGCTCGCCCCCGAGGACCGCGATCACGTTACGGGCGACAGTCCGAGCCATCTGGTCCCGGGCGTTGAAGGTCGCCGAGCCGATGTGTGGGGTGAGCACGGCCCTCGGCGCATCGAGCAGGCACCTGGGCACCCCGGGCTCATTCTCGAAGACGTCCAGTCCCACCGCACCGAGTTGACCGGACTCGAGTGCCTCGGCGACCGCCTCGGCGTCGACCAGCGATCCCCTTGCCGTGTTGACCAGGATCGCCCCGGGCTTCATCCGGGAAATCCGTTCGCGATCGAACAGGTGGTGGTTTTCCGGGGTGGCGGCGAGGTGGACGCTGACCAGGTCGGAAACCGCGAGCAGCTCGTCCAGCTCCATCCGCTCTGCACCGAGTTCGCTCTCGGGATCGGGCTTGTCAGTCCTCGATGAGTAGACGATCCGCCCGGCCGTCCCGGCGATGATCTGGGCGAACCTGGTCCCGATCCTCCCCATGCCGACCACTCCTACCGTCGCCCCGGAGAGCTCGATCCCACGGAAGCCACCCGGATCCCAGCCGGTCCACTTGCCTTCCCTGAGGAGTCGCTCCCGCTCGGGGATTCCCCGGGCGGCCGCGAAGGCGAGCCCGGCCGCCAGCTCGGCCGTGGCGTCGGTAAGTACGTCGGGAGTGTTGGTGACCACCACACCTTCCGCCTCGGCAGCCTCGAGGTCGACATTGTCGTAGCCGACGGCGAAGTTCGCCACGACCCGAAGGTCAGGACCGGCCGCCTCGATCACTTCACCATCCACCGGCACAGTGGGGTCGGCCACCAGGGCACTCGATCCCGGGAGGAGTGAAAAAAGCGAGTCACGGTCGGAGTCGAGGCCGCCTTCGACCAGGTCATACCTTTCCTCGAGCATCTCCCTGCCCGCGGGAAGTAAGACCCTTGCGACTGTAACCCTGTGAGTCAAACCGCCGTCCTTACCTGTATATACCTATAATCATTATTCAATAAATCCAACACTTATTCATCAGTCTTCTACACTGCAAAAAGGTGTTGGTTCGTCCAACCGCCCCATCTTTCACGGACGGATATGGGGTAACCGAAAGAAAGGTAGCTGTGGCAGACAAGACCCAGGAAATCAAGCGACTCCTGCAGGAACGTTTGGCCGAACTTGAGAAGGAACGGAAGGCTCTCGAAGAGGCCCTCAAGAACCTCGGTGGCAAGGCCCGCGCCGGTGCCCGACGCGGGCGGCGTGGACCCGGCCGTCCCCCCGGATCCGGCAAGAAGCGCCGTCGGCGCAAGGGCGGCACTCGCGGCGAGCAGGCGGTCAAGATCGTCAAGGCGAACCCCGGCATCTCGGCCGGTGAGGTGGCCAAGCAGCTGAAGATCCAGCCGAACTACGTCTACCGGGTTATGAGTGAGCTGGTCGCTGACAAGGAGGTCAAGAAAAAGGGTCGGGGCTACTACCCCGCCTGAGCCGGACGCAGACGGCCGGCCGGAAGAGGCTCCGCCCCCAGCCGGGACGGGGCCTTTTTCATGCCTCGTTTTCGAGTCGGGAAAGACGCCGGCCGCCGGAACCGATTCAGCCGAGCAGCCCGAGAGCCTGGACGGCTTCGCGCTCTTCGACCAGCTCGGCGGTAGAGGCATCTATCCGCTCGCGCGAGAAGGGGTCGATCTCCAGCCCCTCGACGATCGAGTACTCACCCCCCGAACAGGTGACGGGGAAGCTCGAGATGATCCCTTCGGGCACGTCGTAGGAGCCGTCCGAGGGAATCGACATCGAGACCCAGTCGCCGTCGGGTGTGCCGAGGACCCAGTCGCGTACATGGTCGATCGCCGCGTTCGCCGCCGAAGCCGCACTCGAAGCGCCGCGGGCCTCGATGATCTCGGCTCCACGCCCAGCGACCCCGGGAATGAACTCGTCCTTTATCCAGGTTTCGTCGTCGACCGCGTCCCAAGCGCTCTCCCCATCCACCTTCGCGTGGACCCGGTCGGGGTACTGGGTCGCCGAGTGGTTGCCCCAGACAGTCATATTGGTCACCGCCGTTATCGGCTTCGAGACTCTGTTGGCGAGCTGTCCGATCGCCCGGTTGTGGTCCAGGCGGGTCATCGCGGTGAAACGCTCGGCCGGTACGTCCGGGGCCGCCGACTGGGCGATCAGGGCGTTGGTGTTGGCCGGGTTGCCGACCACCAGTACACGGATGTCGTCGGCCGCATGGTCGTTGATCGCCTTGCCCTGGGGTTCGAAGATCCCACCGTTTGCCTCGAGCAGGTCGGAGCGCTCCATACCCGGCCCCCGTGGACGGGCCCCGACCAGCATCGCGATCGATGCGCCGTCGAAGGCGCCGTTCGGGTCATCGGAGATCGAGATCTTCTCGAGCAGCGGGAAGGCGCAGTCGTCGAGCTCCATCCCCGTCCCCTCGGCAGCCTCGACCGCCTGGGGGATCTCCAGCAGACTCAGGTGGACGGGGGTGTCGGGCCCCAGCATCTGCCCGCTGGCGATCCTGAACAGTAGGGCGTAGCCGATCTGCCCGGCCGCCCCGGTAACCGTCACCTTCACGCTGTCTGCCATCTCTTTTCCTCCCTTGGTTCGAGTGTTGGATTTTCGCCCCGGCCGCCGTTCATCAGGCGGCCATCGCGGTCTTCAGGTTCTCGTCTATCGAGTCGAGGAACTGCTGGGTGGTCTGGTACTCCTGATCGGGTCCGATCAAGAGGGCCAGGTCCTTGGTCATCTTGCCGGACTCGACCGTCTCCACACAGACCCGCTCCAGGGTCTCGGCAAAGGCCGTCACCTCGGGGGTGCCATCCATCCGACCCCGGGCGATCAGGCCGCGGGTCCAGGCGAAGATCGAGGCGATCGGGTTGGTCGAGGTCTCCTTGCCCTGCTGGTGCTGTCGGTAATGGCGGGTGACCGTGCCGTGGGCCGCCTCGGCCTCGACCGTGGAGCCGTCGGGGCTCATCAAGACGCTGGTCATCAGCCCTAGCGAGCCGAACCCCTGGGCGACCGTGTCGGACTGGACGTCACCGTCGTAGTTCTTGCAGGCCCAGACGTAGCCCCCTTCCCACTTCAGCGAGGCAGCGACCATATCGTCGATCAGACGGTGCTCGTAGGTAAGCCCCGCTTTCTCGAACTCATCCCTGAACTCGGAGTCGAACACCTCCTGGAAGATGTCCTTGAACCGGCCGTCGTACTTCTTGAGGATCGTGTTCTTGGTCGACATGTAGACCGGGAAGTCACGTTCCAGTCCGTACCTGAACGACGCCCTGGCGAAATCCCTGATCGAGTCGTCGAGGTTGTACATCGAAAGCGCAACCCCACCCCCGGTGACGTCGAACACGTCGAACTCCATCGGCTCCGAGCCATCCTTCGGGGTAAAGGTCATGGTCAGCGTGCCCTCGCCGGGTACGACGAAGTCGGTCGCCCGGTACTGATCACCAAAGGCATGGCGTCCGACCACGATCGGCTTGGTCCAGGTGGGGACCAGACGGGGGATGTTCGAGATCACGATCGGCTCCCGGAAGATCACACCCCCGAGGATGTTCCGGATCGTCCCGTTCGGCGAGAGGTACATCCTCGTTAGCCCGAACTCCTCGACCCGGGCCTCGTCCGGGGTGATCGTCGCGCACTTGACCCCCACCCCGTACTCCTTGATCGCGTTCGCCGCATCGACCGTTATCTGGTCGTCGGTCGCATCCCGGCTCTCTATGCCTAAGTCGTAGTACTTGAGGTCGATGTCGAGGTAGGGAAGGATCAGCTTGTCCTTGATGAAGGCCCAGATGATCCGGGTCATCTCGTCGCCGTCCAGCTCGACTATCGGGTTTTCGACCTTGATCTTTTCCATCGTCATTCCCCTGGGCAGGGAGTCCGGCTGAGGACGCCGGACTGCGCTCTGGGACAGCGATGCTAGCCGTTCTCCGGTCCCGACCGCCCCCGGCCCGGGGCCGATTCCGCCGCCCGATCTGGCTGTGGGAGAATCGGGTCGTGGCAGAGACGCACGAGGTGTTGAACCAACCGCCGCCTTTGGCCGACCTGGACCTCTTCTCGACCGACGGGCCGCTCTCCGAGGCACTCGACCGGGAGGGCGCCGGCTGGGCGAAGGGGCGGGCCGTCGAGTTCGGACGGCTCTGTGGCTCGTCCGAGGTGCTCGAGCTCGGTGCCGAGGCGAACCGCTTCACACCGGAGCTGAAGAGCCACGACCGCTACGGCAACAGGGTCGATGAAGTCGAGTTCCACCCCTCCTGGCACCGGTTGATGGAGATCGGGGTCGGGAACGGCCTCCACTCGCTCCCCTGGACCGACCCAGGACCTGGCGCTAACGTGGCCCGGGCGACCCTCTTTTCGATGCTGGCCCAGGCCGAGGCGGGGGTGGGCTGCCCGATCTCGATGACCTACTCGGTCGTACCGGCACTCCGCCACCAGCCCGAGCTGGCCGAGGTCTGGGAGCCCCGCTTCCTCTCCGACGGCTACGACGGCCACCTCCTCCCGGCCGACCGTAAGCCCGGGGCACTCGCCGGCATGGCGATGACCGAGAAGCAGGGCGGCTCGGACGTCCGGGCGAACACCACCCGGGCCGAAGCGATGAACGGGGGCGGACCGGGCGGCGAGTACGCGATAACCGGCCACAAGTGGTTCTGCTCGGCGCCAATGTGCGATGCCTTCCTCGTACTCGCCCAGGCCGAGGGCCGGCTCTCCTGCTTCCTGATGCCCCGCTTCACCCCCGATGACGAGCTGAACACGGGCTTCCGGATCCAGCGGCTCAAGGACAAGCTCGGCAACCGCTCCAACGCCTCCTCGGAGGTCGAGTTCGACCGGGCCTACGCCGTGATGGTCGGCGAGGAGGGCCGGGGCATCCAGACGATCATCGAGATGGTCTCCCACACCCGACTCGACTGCGCGATCGGCTCGATGGCCGGGATGCGAAAGGGCGTCGCCGAGGCGATCCACCACGCCTCCCACCGCCAGGCCTTCGGCAAGGCCCTCATAGACCAGCCGTTGATGGCCAACGTGCTGGCCGACCTGGCGATCGAGTCCGAGGCCGCCACGACTTCCGTGATGCGACTGGCCCGCGCCTACGACGATGCGGCTGCAGGGGACCGTGAGGCGGCGCTCTTCGAACGTATCGCCACACCGGTGCTCAAGTACTGGATCTGCAAACGGGCCCCCTGGCACGCCGCAGAGAGCCTCGAATGCCTGGGCGGCAACGGCTACGCCGAGGAGTCGGGCATGCCCCGCCTCTTTCGGGAGAGCCCATTGATGTCGATCTGGGAAGGGTCGGGCAACGTCCAATGCCTGGACGCGATCCGGGCGATGGTCCGCGAGCCCGACTCGGTCGAGATCTTCTTCGACGAGGTGGGCGAGGCAACCGGCTCCGACTCCAAGCTCGACGAGTTCACCGACAAGCTGAAGGCCGAGCTGACCAACGACCCCGCGACCCTCGAGTCCCGCGCCCGCCGCATCGTCGAGCGAATGGCACTCGCCCTCCAGGGTTCGCTGCTCACTCGCCACGGCGACCCGGCCATCGCCCAAGCCTTCTCTTCATCGCGCCTGGGCGACGACCACGGCGGCGCCTTCGGCACCCTGCCCGCCGAGACCGACTTCCGGGCGATCATCGAACGGAACGCCCCGGTCGCCTGAGGCCAGGGTCAGGTCGGTCGTTCCTCGAGCGCCCGGCCGAGCTGTTCGACAGTGATCACCCCGATCAGGCGATCGGTGTGGTCGGTCACCATCATCGCCCCGAACTTCCGGATGTCGGGGTTGCCGAGCAGGCTGTCGAGCGGGGCATCATCGAGTACGTGGTAGCCGCTGGTGCTGTCGTCGACCAGGTCGGCCACCGTGGTCGCCTCGCGCGAGACCTCGGGAACGCCGTCCACGTCATCGCGAGTAAGGATCCCGAGGAAGCGGCCGTCGTCGGCGATCACCGGGAACCAGGACCAGCCATACCGCAGGAAGTACTCGTCGGTCGCCATCACGACAGGGAGGGAGCCGGGCACGGCCACTGGGTGTGGGTCCATCACGTCGGAAATCGTCACTCCCTCGATCCGCTCGATCAGTGGTGACTGGACGGCGGCCGCCCGGGCTGCACCGGTGATCAGGATGCCGATCAGGATGAACCAGATCCCGCTCCCGAACACGCCGCTGACCAGGAAGACGATCCCGAGCGCGATGAAGATGTAGCCGAAGATCTGGCCCAGGGTTGCGGCAAAGCGGGTGGCCGAGCCCCGCTTTCCGGTCACCTTCCAGGCGATCGCCCTGGTGATCCGTCCACCGTCCATCGGGAAGGCCGGCAGCAGGTTGAAGACGAGGACGATCACGTTGACTGCCGCCAGCCAGCCGAACATCGCCGAGAAGCCATCGACACCGGGACCAGGTCGCAGGATCAGGCCTTCCTGGAAGTTCCCGGAACCGCTGACCAGGAGCCCAGCCACCGCGAAGAGGACCCCCAGAACAGCAGTCACGATCGGTCCCGCTACCGCGACCTTGAACTCGGTCGAGGGGCTGTCGGACTCGCGGTCCATCTCGGCCACCCCACCGAAGATCCAGAGCCGGATCGAGGTGATCCCGATCCCGTTCCTGAGCGCCACGATCGCGTGGCCGAACTCGTGGAGGAGGATCGAGCTGAAGAAGCCCAGGGCACTCAATACCGCGAACAGGAACGGCTCGACCGAGCTTGTCCCGGAGCCCAGCACCGCTCGGTAGGAGTCCCCCAGCCAGAAGATGACCAGGAACAGCACGATGAACCAGGTCCAGTCGACCGAGACCCGGATCCCCCGAACCCGAAAGAGCGTGAATGTCCCACCACCACTTGGCATCTACACCAATGGTAGGTGAGTAGCCAAGTCGACGGATTGGTCTGGCCGGCCGTATCGTTCCCTGGATGGAGAGTGGTCAGGAGACAGTCGAGGAGGGATCAGCAGCCGATGACCCGGCGCTGACGCGTCCCGGCCAGGGGCGGGCCGGCAGGCTGCCCGGCCTGTTGCGGGAGCTGGAGGCGATCGAGCGGCCATCGGCATCCGAGGGGGAATACGACGCTGCCCGCTGGATAGCCGAGAGGCTCGAGGCCGAGGGCGCCGAGGTGGAGATCGAGGTCGAGGAGGTCCACGGCAACTACTGGGTCCCGATCGGGATCGGAGCGGCTGTGGGGGCGCTCGCGGGCCTGTTGGCCGCCGGTGGGAAGAGGACAGCCGGGGCTGCATTGGGTGCTGCCGGCTTGGCGGCGATCGTGACCGACTTCCCGCCCAGGGAGAGGCCCTTGAGGAAGGCGCTTCCGGTGAGGGACACCTACAACGTGGTCGCGAGGATGGGGGATCCCGATGCCCCGAATACGGTGGTCCTGGTCGCCCACCACGACGTGGCGACTGCGGGGCTGATCTTCCACCCCGGGATACCGGAGGCAGTCTCCAAGACTGGCCTGTTTCGGCGGCTCGACACCTCGCCGATGCTGATGGCACCCGTCCTGGCCGGGCCGGCCCTGGCTGCGCTCTCCGGGATTACCGGCAAGCGGAAGCTGGGGTTGTTGGGGGCCCTGCTTTCGGCAGGATCGGTGGCGGCGATGGCCGAGGTGGCGGGTGCCGAGGTGGTTCCCGGGGCAAACGACAACGGAACGGCGGTGGTCGGCCTGATCGAGCTGGCCCGCAGGTTCCGTGAGGACCCGCCGAAGGACACCCGGCTGATCCTGCTCTCCACCGGGTCGGAGGAATCCCTTTCCGAGGGGATGAGGGAGTTCGGCAAGCGGCACTTCCCCGACCTGTCGACCGAGAACACCTTCTTCATCAACATGGACACGATCGGCTCGCCTTACCTCTGCGTCCTTAGGGGCGAGGGGTTCCTGAAGATGTACGAATACCCGGCCGATGCGCTTGACCTGGCCGACAGGACGGCCCGGGAGGAGGGGCTCCAGCTCTTCCCCAACCTTCGGATCCGGAACGGAACGGACGGTCTGGAGGCGCTTGCGGCCGGTTATCCGGTGGTCTCGATCTGTTCCTGCACCGAGCACAAACAGCCGGCCAACTACCACTGGCCGAGCGATACGACAGAGCACGTGGACTTCGTCACCGTGGTCGAGGCGCTCGACCTGGCCGAGGCGATGGTCAGAAGGCTGGACGGCGACTGGGAGAAGGCGCTCGGCAAAGCCTGAGGGCGCTCGCACCCCCTGACCCAGCAGTCAGGGCCGGAGTTCGGTGAAGCCGGCGGCGGCGAAGTCCCCGTCGAAGCTCAAGGCCTCGGAGATCCCGTTCTCCTCCATGAAGGCGAAGGAAGTCGCATCGACGAAGGAGTAGGGGCGCTCGTTGTGGCGACGTAGCCAGGTGAAGGCGCGCTCCTCCTGATCTTCTGGAAGGTGGAAGGTCTCGAGCATTCCGGCTCGTTCCGTCTGCTCGAGGAAGGTGAGGGCGTAGTGGTGTCCCCAACGTCTGTTGAGCAGGGTCCAGCACTCGCCGATCACGAGGTTGGTGGTGACCAGCTGGCGATCGGCCGTCATCTCGGCCAGCTCCATCGCCAGCTCGTGGTGCTCGTCCCCACCGACAAGCCCCGCGTAGAGGAAGGATGTGTCCGCGAAGACCATTACTCCCGGTCCCCCCTCTTGCCGTAGAGCACGTCGTCGATCGTCTCCCCGGGGCGGAGCCCCTTCCCTTCATCGGCGAAGGTGCCGAAGAGTTGGAAAAGGGGATCGTCCTTCAGCTGGCCCCGGGAGACGAGACGTTCCCGCAGGCTGCGGCGGACTACCTCGGCCTTGGAGACGCCCTCCCTGCGGGCATGCATGTCGAGCTGGCGGTCGAGTTCGGGCTCGAGGGATATCTGGAGTCGCTTCATCCTGGCCATGGTTACATCAGATTGTACAAAGCGATGTAACTTCTGCAGGAAATGGGTGACAAAAGGCGCACGAGAGGGCAAATCCCGCTCAGGGAGTGGAACTGCAGGACCCGTGGCCTGGTACGCGGGCGCCACTTATCTAGAGGGCCCCGACGGCGTCAGCCGGTGGGATCGCCCTCGGCGAATAGTTCGGCGATCTGCACGGCGTTGAGAGCAGCGCCCTTCCGCAGGTTGTCGCCGGCGAGCCAGAGGTTGAGGGTCCTCGGCAGGTCGGGGTCCCTCCTTATCCGACCGACCAGGACGTCGTCAATCCCGGCCGCATCGAGCGCGGTCGGGTA
>JBJTBP010000067.1:0-7930 GCA_046091385.1 Solirubrobacterales bacterium
GTCACGCAGACGTCGACCTCGGGATCGGCCTCGATCAGGCCCCAGGCCTGCTCCCCGTCCTCGGCCAGGATGGGCTCGTGGCCGATCGATTCGACCGACCTCTCCAGCAGCAGGCGCCAGGTCGGCGAGTCGGATGCGCAGACGACCTTCACTTCTCTACCTCCGACCGGAAAACGGACACGGCCCGATCCTAGCCCCGGATGCCCCCGGAGGCGCCCGCCCGGATCGGTCCGTGGAGCGCAGGGCCGGTAACCTGACGGGTCCGGAGGATCTCCGGACAGAGGCTTTCGTAAACGAACGAAGGAGTGATCCAGAGATGGCCTACGAACTTCCCGACCTGCCCTACGGATACGACGCGCTCGAGCCCCACATCGACGAGGCGACGATGAAGGTGCACCACGACAAGCACCACCAGGCCTACGTCGATAAGGCGAACGCCGCCCTCGAGGGCACCGAGTGGGCCGACCTGGACGTCGAGGACGTGCTCGTGGACCTCGACTCCCTCCCGGCTGACAAGCAGGGCCCGGTTCGGAACAACGCCGGCGGCCACTACAACCACTCGCTCTTCTGGAAGATGATGAGCCCGGACGGGGGCGGGGCCCCCGAGGGCGACCTGGCGGCGGCGATCGACGACTCCTTCGGCTCCTTCGATGCCTTCAAGGAGGAGTTCAAGAACGCCGGGATCAACCAGTTCGGCTCGGGCTGGGCCTGGCTGGTCTGGGACGGCTCCGGCCTGGCAGTGGTCTCGACCGCAAACCAGGACTCCCCGATCTCGAACGGGCAGGTACCGCTCCTCGGGGCAGACGTCTGGGAGCACGCCTACTACCTCAAGTACCAGAACCTGAGGCCCGACTACCTGGATGCCTTCTGGAACGTGGTCGACTGGGACTACGTCGCCGATCGGTTCAACCAGGCTCGGGGCTGAGGCCGGGGGCGACCCCGAAACAGCCCGGCAGGGCGGAACGGCTGCTCCGGTAGCCTGACGAGTTGATGCCGCATCTGAAGGGGAATATCCGGGCGGGAGCGATCGCCCTCGCTGTACTGGGCGCGGTGTTCCTCTCGGCCTGCTCGGGGTCCGGCAGTGGGAGTTCGACTTCTTCGGCCCCGCCGGCTTCGGACTTTCCGAAGGTGGAGGGCAGGACGATCGAGGAGGTCTTCGCCTCGGAGCCCGAGAGCGAGTACGTCGTCTCGCCGGCCGGCCTCACCTTCGAGCGGGGGACCAATCGCTACGCGTTCGGGGTCTTCGAACTCGACGGTACCCCCGTCGACGACGCCGAGGTCGCGCTCTACTTCGCCAAGAGTCCGAACAGCCCGGTCCAGGGCCCGCTGCCGGCAACGGTCGGGTCGCTCGAGACCAAACCGGCCTATCGGGCAAAAGGGGCAGGAGCCCCCGGTGAGCCCCGTTCGTATTACAGGGTGGACGACGTCGAGTTCGACCGCTCCGGGCCCTGGCTCGCGATCGCGATCGTCAACGCCGACGACGGCCCACAGGCGACCCGCTTGCCGAGTCCGGTGGTCGGCAAGTTCCCGCTGGTCGCCGCGGTCGGCTCCAAGGCCCCGGTGATCAGCACCCCGACCGCCGAATCGGTCGGCGGGGACCTCTCCAAGATCGATACCCGCCAGCCTCCCTCGACCCTTCATCAAGTCGACTTCCAGGACGTGGTCGGTAAGAAACCCGTGGTGTTGGTCTTCGCCACGCCCGCCTTCTGCCAGAGCAGGGTCTGCGGACCGGTGGTCGACGCGACCGAGCAGGTCAAGGACGAGGTCGGCGACGGGGTCGAGTTCATCCACATGGAGATCTACGAGGACAACGATCCCGGCAAGGGATTCAGGCCACAGGTCCAGGCTTTCGGCCTGCCGACCGAGCCGTGGGTCTTCCTGATCGGGTCCGATGGCCGGATCCAGGAAAGGCTCGAGGGGGCGTTCGGGGTCGAGGAGCTCTCGGCCGCGGTCGAGAGGCTGAAGAGGTCCGAAGGGACCTGAGGATCGGACCGCTCAGGCGGTCCAGGTCTCGGCTGCGGCTGCCAGGCCGTCGATCGATACCGGGTCCACGGACTCCGGAGTCCGGGCGGCGCGAGCGTCGTCGGGAAGGTGGTGCCGCCCCCCGGCGCCCTCGGCCAGAGGGTTCAGGCTCATCGCCCGCTCGGTCATCGCGGTGTTCGTCAGGCTCGGGTTGACCCCGGGGTTGGCCGGCACCGCCGAGCCGTCGCAGACCAGCAGGTTGCGATAGCCCCAGGCCCGGTTCTCGCCGTCGATCACCCCGGTATCGGGGCTATCGCCGACCACTGCGCCGCCGAGGATGTGGGCGGTGGTCGGGATGTTCAGGGTCGGCTCGGTGATCCCGCTCTGGGCGATCCCCCCGGTCCGCTCTGCGAACCAGTTGGTCACGTCCTCGGCAGCCTGGATGAAGGTCGGGTTCGGTCGTTCGGGGTCCTGTTCGGTCTGGAGCTTCACTCCGCGGCCGAACAGCTTGCGCCGGGGCTTCAGGCGCATCGCCGAGTCGAGCGACTGCATGACCAGCAGGATGACCGTGTTCCGGGACCAGTCCTTCGGCCAGAAGAAGAGCCGCGTGGTCTTCAAAGGGTGGCGGAGCATCGCCCCGAGCCACTTGACCGGCCGGGTGAGGCGGGTCCCGTTGCCGGTAGCCATGGTGAACAGGCGGCTCATGATGCTTCCGCCCTCCCCGTAAGTGACGACCTCGAGGTGGGTGTCCGGGTCCGGGTAGATGCTCGAGGTGATCGCGATCGAGCGACTGAAGTCGTATTCGCCACCCGGGACGGTCACGGCCTGGATCGACTCGGAATTGGAACGGACCACCCGTCCGAGGCGGTCCGAGAGCCTCGGCAGGGCCCCGGACTCGCGGCAGTCGGCAAGGAGCTGGTTCGTCCCGATCGCCCCGGCCGAGACGATCACCCCGCGGGCGGTGATCTCCTCTTTTTCGCGCCGGAGGATCGCTCCCGAGCGCTGGGTCTTCAGGCGGTAACCGTCGCCTCCGTCCTCTGCACTGAGCGGCCGGATCTCGGTCACCTGGCGCTGGGGCCTGACCTCGACCCCGAGCTTCTCGGCGAACCAGAGGTAGTTCTTGACCAGGGTGTTCTTTGCTCCATGGCGACAGCCGATCATGCAGGAGCCGCACTTCATGCAGCCGGTCCGGTCGGGGCCCTCGCCACCGAAGTAGGGGTCGGAAACGGTCACACCCGGTCGATCGAAGAAGACCCCGACCTGGGTGTTCGAGTAGGTGTCGTCTGCCCCCGTTTCGGCCGCGTATTCGTGGAGCAGCCGGTCGGCCGGCCCCTCGTCCCGGTAGAGGGTGACCCCCAGCATCCGTTCGGCGGTCAGGTAGTGGGGACCGAGTTCCTTTTCCCAATCGGCCATCTCGCCCCACTGGGGCGCCGTGTAGAAGGCCGACCGGGGCCGGTAAAGCGTGTTCGCGTAGCCCAGGCTGCCGCCGCCAACGCCGCTACCGGAAACCACGAAGAGGTCCTTGAACGGGGTCATCCGCAAGACCCCGCGAAGCCCCAGCCGGGGCATCCAGAAATACCGGCGGAGGTTCCAGGCGGATTCGGCGAAGTCCCGGTCGCGGAACCTGCGCCCGACCTCGATTACCGCGACCCGGTACCCCTTCTCGGCGAGCCGGAGGGCCGAGACGCTGCCACCGAAGCCCGACCCGACGATCACCCAGTCGAAGTCGAAGTCCTCGCTCTTGCCGGGGAGGAAATCTTCGGACTCCGCCCCCCTGGGTCGATCACCATTCCGGTTTTCGCCAGCTTCAGACACCCGATGGATTCTAGTCCCGCCGGGAGAAACCACGCCGCTCCTGCCGATCGGGTCCCGGTATTCATGGCAGCTCCGCCGGGAGGAGAGCGATTTTGTTGATTCGCGTCCAATCCACGCAACCCCGGGGGGGGCTTCTGGTTTACTGAAGCAGTCTTCGACTCCGTCGAAGTGCGCTGGTACAACGCCAGGCAAGGGAGAACCAAGAGGAGGAACGACTTGAAGCCCGGACGTCCCGCAGCTCTTTCAGGAACCGCCCTGACCGTCGCGATCGCCGCCCTGGCGATGACGGCGCCCAGCTTCGCATCGACCGGTGGACCGGACCAGGGCGATGCTCTCCGCAAGAAGGGCAAGAGTGCCCCCAAGGCGTTCGTCGTCTGCAAGAAGGGCTGTCAGTACAGGACGATCCAGGAGGGGGCAAACGCCGCCGGAAAGTACCAGGCGAAATCGAAGAAGAAGGCCCAGGTCAAGGTCCAGCCGGGCACCTACCAGGAAGGCGTCCTGCTCAACGGCAAGCGGAAAGGCCACGACTTCGACGGCCTGACCATCATCGGGGTCAAGAAGAATGGCAAGCCCAATCCGACCGCAAAAGGCGTCACCCTCGAGGGGAACGGCGCCAAGGTGGTCCTCAAGGGCAACGATCCGTATTGGGTTCCGGGTGACCCGGCGATCGTGCCGGCCAGCAACGGGATCGAGGGACGGAGCGTTGACGGCCTCGTCTTGAAGAACCTCTACGCCCGCAACTACGGGGTCAACGGTTTCTTCGTCTGGGCCTCGACCAACCGGTCGCTCAATGAGCGGTGCAATGGCTACTCGATGGACAACCTCTGGGCTTCCGACAACCGGTCCTACGGGCTGTACGCACGCAACTGCCTGGGCGGTTCCATGGTCAACTCCAGGGGCTGGAACCACGGGGATTCCGCGTACTACATCGGCGAGACGCCCTGCGACTCACCCGATTGGACCAACCGTGGGACTACGCCGACCCAGTGTCAGCAGGATCCGAAATGGACCACGCTGCGGAACCTGGACAGCTTCCAGAACGTGCTGGGCTATTCCGGCACGAACTCGAAGTACGTTCGGATCACTGAATCCCGCTTTTACAACAACGGCGCGGGCATCGTCCCGAACACGCTCGATTCCGAGCGTTTCGAGCCCGCCGGGTGGTCGGAGTTCACCGACAACGACATCTTCTGGAACAACTACAACTACTTCCGACCGGATTCCGCCTTCAAGACCGTCTCGAACGGACTCGGCGAGCTGCTCGGACAGCAGGTCAACTACCCGATGGGCGTAGGCGTGATCCTCTTCGGGACTGACGGGGTCCTGGTCAAGAACAACCGGATCTTTGGCCACGCCAAGTGGGGATCGGCCTCTTTCTCGGCTCCGGTGTTCGAGGGCCAGGTGGTCGCCAACGAGGACGACGACGCGAAGAACCTGAACAACCAGTTCACGGGGAACAAGCTCGGCTGGAACGGTCAGTACCCGAACGGGGTCGATTTCCTGAATGACTTCTCGGGTGGAGGGAACTGCTGGTCCAACAACGGGGTCGCCACCTACGTGGCCGGAAACGGCAACTTCCCAATCACCTCCATCTACCCGGCATGTCCGCAGGCCAGGAAGTACAACTTTCAGGTGAATAGCTTCAACGCCGCCGCCGGGATCCAGTTGAACATCGATGACCTGACCGACCCGGACACCGTGCTCGGCTACGCGGCGGCCTCCCCGCCTGATACCCAGGCATGCTCGTGGACGATTCCGCAATCGACCGCTCCGGTCAAGGTTCCCACGAATGGCAAGACCTACCGGGAGAAGAGGACCAGCGCCCCTACCTGCCCGTAGGGACTGCCGGGAGCTCTTGATCAGGAGATGAAGCGAAACCGGGAAAGGGCGATCAGGTATCGCGCGTCGTACGTGGCGATGGGCGTACTGCTCGGGGTGGGAATAGGTTCACTCCCGGGACTCGCATCGGCCGACCGCGGAACGGAGCGCCCTGAACCCAGGTCGAGCACGTCGTCCAAGATCGCGAAGTGCAAGAAGATCAAGGACTCGGCGAAGCGGAGGGAGTGCATCCTCACCGCGAAGGGACGTACAGTGGCCGTCCTCGTGGAGGACAACTACTACTCGCCATCCCAGCTCTCGATTCGTCCCTACGACACGGTCCTGTGGAACTGGAAAGATTCGACCTCTAGCGAGGGCCACGACGTGGGCCTCCAGAGTGGGCCGGCAGGGGTTTCGTTTCGCGAGTTCCTCTCGCGGGTCTACACCGGGCCGACCGGGAGGTTCAAACGGACCTTCAAGAAGCCCGGGACCTATTCGTTCATCTGCAGCCTCCATTACGAGATGCAGATGCAGGTAGCGGTCAGGAAGTAGCCCCTTGAGCTCGCTGCGATCGAACGCAGCGGCGCCGACAGGGGGATCGGCCGGCCGCATGAAGCGACCCATCCGGGACGGCTCCCCTGGAGAGGGTGGGCGAGATTGAGCGACGGCCACGGAAACCTGGACAGGAGGGGGTTCCTCGGGATCGCCGGCGGGGCACTCGTCTGCACGATTGCCGGTCTCGAGGTTCGCGTCGATGAGCCGGCCGACCTCACTCGGCTGGGTAGCCGAGTGCCGGTGCCACCCCGGGTGGCGGCAGGCTCTGGTGACGGAGTTCTCCCACGCTCGGCCCTCCCTCGCGACCGTCGGGAGTACTGGATCCAGGCGGAGCCGACGAACTGGAACATCATGCCGACCAAGGTCGACCAGATGATGAACCAGCGGGTAAGGAAGGGCAGGACCAAGTTCACCGCCTGGACCTATCGCGCCTACTCGGCCGGCTTTGCGGAACCCCTTGGTCCGGCGACCATTCCCGGTCCGCTGATCGAGGCGACGGAAGGCGAGGCGCTGGTCGTCCACTTCCGTAACCGATGCCCCTCGCCGGTGACGATGCACCCCCACGGTCTCTTCTATTCGAACGAAATGGACGGCGCCTACAAGGGGAAGTACACCGACCCCGGCGGGTTCGTCCAGACCGGAAAGACAGTGACCTACCTCTGGGAATGTCCGGAAGGGACCGCCGGGTCGTGGTTCTACCACGACCATGGACCGCTCGATCCCCTGCCCCTCTACCGAGGCCTGTTTGGAGGGCTGATCGTCCGCAAGCCGGGTGACCCGGTCCCGGATCGTGAATTCGTACTCGCCTTCCACAGCTTCATCCCCCCTGCCACCGGCCTTCGACGCGCCTTCTCCTGCGTCAATGGAAGGTCGTTCACCGGCGTGACCCCAACGCTCTCGGCCAGGGTTGGTGATGACGTCCAGATCCACCTCATGGGGATGGATGACAACTTCCACACCTTCCATCTCCATGGCCATCGCTGGACCGAACCCGGGGGGAATGTTGTCGACAACAAGACCTTTGGGCCCGGAGATTCCTTCGGTGTCCGGTTCACTGAGGACAACCCGGGGCGGTGGCTCTATCACTGCCACGTCTTCTCCCACCTCCACGACGGGATGAGCGGTTGGTACCTGGTCGAGTAAAGCCCGAGCCCCGTGCTACCCGTTTCCGAGGGGTCGTGGGCCTGGCCTCCCTGGCCCTGCTTTCCCTGGTGTTACTCCTTTTCGCCTCCTCGGACGAGGCCGATGCTGCCAACACTCGGGTCGGGATCTCCGGCTTCGCCTGGTCGAAGCAGCCATCGATCGACCTCGGAGAGAGCATCACATGGGACTGGCTCGGACCAGATACCGCGCACTCCGTAACGGGCACCGGCCCGGGTGGAGTGGCAATCGATTCCGACCCCGGGAAAGCCATCCCCAGCCATATCCCCGGGAATACCTTCACGGTTTCTTTTCCGGAGTCGGGCCGGTTCACGTTTGCCTGCAAGATTCACGGAGCTGTCAGGGGCACGGTCACGGTTTCGGATCGGCCCGGTGACCCCGGTTCCGATCCCGGCCCACAGCCGCCAGTGTTCTTCGATTCAGCCTTTCCCGACCTTCGGGACCCCCGTCTGGCGCGGGGTGTCATTGGACCCCACGGAAAGGGCACGGGCCTGACCTTTTCGGTCGACGAGCGGGGAACCGCCGATGCCGACTACTTTCGGGTCGTCGAGAAGGGCAGGCGCTCGATCCGGAAGTTCGCCGGCTTCTCCGAATGGACCACGCACATCGGGTTCAACAC
>JBJTBP010000068.1:0-8413 GCA_046091385.1 Solirubrobacterales bacterium
CCCCCAGACCGAGCGCGGTGACCTCCTCTTCCGGGTGTCCGGGGTGGCCACGATCGACAGCGGGAATCGCCCCGCGACCCTGAGGTGCGATGTTTCAGCGCCGGTGCCGGCAGTGATTGCCAGGACACCGAAAAAACGGGCGGCCTGGCCACGCCCGAGCGAGGACTTGAGGCTCCAGGATGTCCCGGAACTCCTGGTGATCGATTTCTCTGCCGAGGGCGCGGAGATCCTGGGCATGCCGATCCGCGACTCCTTCAGGCGGTATTCCGATTCACGGTCCCTGATCACCGTCGAGTGGGGCGGCTTCGCCGATCGGACCCAGAACTGGGTCTGGGAAATCCCAAGGGGCACAGGTGACGGACCGGCAACCCTGGGTTTCGCGGTCGTCTTCAAGGGTTCCCGCCGCCCGGAGACCCGGATCGTCTGTGAATCCGGAGGGGCCAAGGTCGTAACCCGCGCGAGACAGGGCGTTTGGCCGATTCCCGGGGCCGACTGGGAGGGCTGACCGGCCCGGTCTTAGGCCTCGAGGAGTTCGGGGCCCTCGGGTGCTGCGCCCACTTTGTTCAGGATTGGGTTGGCCGGCTGGGATGAAACCCGTTCGGAATCGAAGGGCCGGCAGAGCTCCAGGACTTCGGACTCCGAAAGGCCGTCTCCCAGCCACTCTTCCTCCAGTACGGAGTCCGCGAACAGGACCGGCATCCTGTCGTGGAAGGGGGCGACCACCCGGTCGGCATCGGTCGTAAGGATCGTGCAGGAGGTGAGCACTCCCCCCTCCCACTCCCTGCTCGTCACCAAGCCAGCCAGCGAAAAGGGGACCCCGCCGTCAACCGTGAACCTGACCGGCCGCTTTGGACCGCCCCTGGCCTCCGGCTCCATCCATTCGTAGAAGCCGTCGGCCGGGATCAGGCAGCGGCCCGACTTCTTTCGAACCAGCGATCCGTAGGCTCGGCTCTCGAGCACTCGTTCGGAGCGAGCGTTGATCATCCGGTACCCGACCTTCAGGTCTTCGGCCCAGCCCGGAACCAGCCCCCAGCGGGCACCGACGCCCATCCGGTCCCCGTCCTCCCCAGCCGCCACGACGAGTATCTCCTGACCTGGCGCAGCGTTGTACCGGCCGAGCAGCGGGGCGAAGTCAGGTCCGAGTTCGACCCCGAACCGGAGCGAGAGGGCCGGTCGATCGGTCGAGGTAAGGGTGAACCGTCCACACATGGGGACCGACCATAGCCATCGGTCGGGCTCGGGAGGGGTTGTCGCTCAGGGGCAGAGAGCAGGCCGTTCGGTGTACCAGCCGAGGGCCTCTTCCAGGCCCTCTTCGAGGTCGACCGTGGCCTGCCAGCCAGTCGCCCCCCTGACCTTCGTGGAGTCGACGAACTGACGATCGATCTCGCCTGCCGCACCTTCCTCCTCCTCGATGACTGGCCGGAGCTTTCCTCCTGAGAGATGATCTACGGCTTCGATCACCCGCCCAACCGCGACTGCGGTACCGGTTCCGAGGTTGAAGGCCTCTCCATGACCCGATCCCCCGGCAACCAGGTCCGCCATCGCCAGGTAGCCGGTCACGGCATCGGAAACGTGGAGGAAGTCCCGCTCCGGGGAGCCGTCGGACCTGATTTCTGGGGACCGATCGTTGACCGCCGCGGCGAACAGCTCGGGGACGAGCCGGGAGAAGTTCAGATCGCCTCCCCCGTAGACGTTGGCAAGCCGGGTTACCGCAACCGGCATCCCGGCGATCGCCCCGTAGCTCCGGGCAACCTCGTCGCAGGCGGCCTTGCTCCCCTCGTAGGGCGAGCCCGGCCTCAGCGGTTGTACCTCCCGGTAGGGGAGCTCGGCACTCGGACCGTAGGCCTTGTCGGAGGAGGCGACCACCAACGCCTCGATAGCTGTGCGCCGGAGACCCTCGAGCAGGGTCCAGGTCCCCTCGACGTTGGTTCGGTAGGTCGCAACGGGATCGGCCGCTGCAGGTCCGACCAAGGTGACCGCGCCAAGGTGGAACACTCGCTCCTGGCCCTCGATAGCCCGGGCCACCTCACCCGGGTCGGCCAGGTCCCCCTCGAAGAGTTCGACTTCCCCCGCTATGCCCTGGGCCTCGAGTCCCTCGAAAGGGGGCTCCGGGAGGTCGAGCACCGCGACCCGGTCCCCACGTTCGAGCAGCGCCCGGGCGAGCGCACTCCCGATGAAGCCCTGCCCCCCTGTTACGAGGCAGGAAGCCACGCTGCATCGCCTCGATCCCAGAGGTCGTTTACCTCGACCAGGTCCTTGTAGGTGTCAACGCACTCCCAGAAGCCTTGGTGGCGATAACCCCGAAGCTGGTCCGCGGTCGCAAGCCTTTCCAGGGGGCCGGACTCGAGGCTTTCATCCGCCTCCAGCCAGTCGAAGACTTCCGGTTCGAAACAGAGGAAGCCGCCGTTCACCCACTCGCTCGAGGTCGGCTTCTCGAGGAAGCCGGTCACCCGGTCCCCGTCCAGTCGTGCGACTCCCCACTGGAGTTCCGGCCTGACCAGGGTCACCGTCCCAACCTTGCCGTGAGCACGGTGAAATGCCAACTCAGCCTCCAGGTCGATGTCGGAGAGGCCGTCCACGTAGGTGAGACAGAAGGTCTCATCCCCGATTTCTTCCCTCGCCTTGAGTACGCGGCCTCCGGTCGTCGTGTCTTCGCCCGTATCGAGAGCGAGGTGGGAGCCTCCTCCCGGCAGCTCGCCCGAGTCGACGTAGGAGGCCACCTGGTCCCCGAGATGGCCAGTGAGGAAGATGAACCTCTCGAACCCCTGGGCACGATAGGTCGAGGTGACGTGCCAGAGGAGCGGGCGGCCCCCCACTTCGACCAGAGCCTTCGGCAGCTCAGCCGAGGCCCCTTTCAGCCGCGTACCCCTGCCCCCGCAAAGGATTGCGACCGGCGGTTTCAGCCGTCTCTCACCACTTCGAGGACCCGGGCCGCCGGGCGAGGCAGGGCGCTACGGGCGAGGGTTTCCTGGTCTGGGCTCATAAGGCGCCGATACCGGCGAAGGCCACCTCCAATGAATCGGTCGCCGGGTCGATCTCCTGGATCGAGAAGCTATCGCTATTCGCCTCGGGGGTCTTCAGTCCGTCACCCGTGATGTAGGCGACGACCCGCTCCCCATCGGCCAGCTCCCCTCGATCGGCAAGCTTCCTCAGGACGGCGACGGTCACCCCGCCTGCCGTCTCGGTGAAGATGCCAGTCGTCTCGGCGAGCAGCCGGATTCCCTCCCGGATCTCATCGTCGGTGACCGCCTCGATGCTTCCTCCACTACCTCGAGCCCGTTCGAGGGCATAGGTCCCGTCGGCCGGGTTCCCGATCGCAAGCGACTTGGCGATCGTCTCGGGCTTTTGCGGGGTACAGGTCTCCTTTCCCCGCTCGAAGGCCCTGGCGACCGGAGAGCAACCGAGGGCCTGGGCACCCGAGAACACGGGAACCTCCCCCTCGACCAGCCCGAGATCAATCCATTCCGAGAAGCCGCGACCGATCCGGGTGAACAGCGACCCGGAAGCCACCGGGCAGACGACTCGATCCGGCAACTCCCAGCCGAGCTGCTCGACGGTCTCGTAGGCCAGGGTCTTCGAGCCTTCCGAGTAGTACGGCCGGAGGTTCACATTGACGAAGGCCCACGGCTTCTCCTGGGAGAGCTCCGTGCAGAGTCGGTTGACCGCGTCGTAGTTCCCGCGGACCCCGACCAGGTTGCCCCCGTAGATGTCGGTAGCAAGGAGCTTCTCCCGTTCGAGGTCTGCCGGTACGAATACGTACGACTCCAATCCACACGCCGAAGCCTGGGCGGCAACCGCATTGGCGAGGTTGCCCGTCGATGCGCAGGCAATCGTCTCGTAGCCCATCTCGATCGCCCGGGCAATCGCCACGGCTACCACCCGGTCCTTGAACGAGTGGGTCGGATTCGCCGCGTCGTTCTTCACCCAGAGCTCGGCCCCGATCCCAAGCCGCTCGGCGAGGCCATCGGCCCGGATCAGGGGAGTCAGGCCCGGCTCGAGGCTGATCCGACCGATCGCCTCATCCCCGCATGGGAGGAAGTCGCGATAGCGCCAGATCCCCTGGCTTCCGGCCTGAATCCGCCGTCTCGCCTCACCAGGCTCTATCCCGGAGAAGTCATAAGAGACCTCGAGCGGGCCGAAGCATCGCTCGCAATAGAAAACTGCCCCGAAGTCGTATTCGGCACTGCACTCTTTGCACCTCAGTGATTCCGCGTTCATGTCCAACCGTTCCTTTCCCGTTGACCACCGCCACTGGGGCGGAGGTCCGGTTGGACTTCCCCCCACATCTACCGGCTCTGTCTGCCGATGGATTTGGCACCGTCTCCGGGCTTTCGCCTGGATGGTTGCCGGGGTTTCACTGGGCCATTTCCCTCCACCCCTCTCGATGTGGCGCGTTATGTGAGTGGAAACCTAGCAAAGGCTCCGGGTAGCCGCGACGGGAGCGCCCGTACGTTCACAACCGGTTCATGCGCTGCCTCGGCCCATCCCCTAGGGTCTTCCCATGGAGACGAAGCGATCGGAAATGACTGGAGGCGGCGATGCCGAACCTCCCTCGTCTCAAGAGGCCCCGTGGAGCGGCTGAGTCCGCGGCACCGGCGGCCGTTCCAGAGCTGAGCACACCTCGCGTCGAGGAAATCGAAGCTGCCGGGATCCGGTGGTTCAACGTCGAGCAGCCCGGGCCGGCCGAGCAGGCCTGGCTGGAGGAACACTTCGAGTTCCACCCGCTCGACATCGAGGACGTCTTCTCGAAGAACCAGCGCCCGAAGATCGATGAGTACCCGGACTATCTCTTCCTCGTTCTCCACATCCCCGTTTTCAACCGCGAGATCGGTCGCCTCGGCACGGGGGAGCTGGACCTCGTCGTCGGCTCCGACTTCGTGGTTACCCTGCCGAGCCGGAGCCTGCCTCCGGTGGAATACCTCTTCGAGAGGTGCCGGGCCGACGAAGACCTGCGGGAGAAGATCTTCTCGAGGGGGTCTGGCTACCTGATGTACCGCCTGGTCGACGACTCGTTCGATTACTGCTTCCCGATGCTCCGGAAGATCGGCAACAAACTCGATGCGCTCGAAGATGAGATCTTCGAGGGCCGCTCCGAGGACGTGGTCCGGGACATCTCGAACGCGAAGCAGGAGATCATCAACTTCCGCAAGGTGATCCGGCCCCAGCGGCCCGTCCTCCAGGATCTCGAAAGGGCGAAGGCCCGCTACCTGACCGGCGGGATAGACCTCGAGATCTACTTCGACGACATCATCGACGCCCACGAGAGAATCTGGGACCTCCTCGAGAACTACAAGGAGGTAATCGAAGCGCTCGAGGAGACCAACGAGTCCTTCCTCTCCCATCGTGTGAACGACGCACTTCGGGTGCTGACCGCGCTCACAGTGATCGTGCTGCCATTGACCCTGATCGCCTCGATCTTCGGGATGAACGTGGGCCTTCCGGGGGGAGGCGACCCCGAGGGTGGATCCATGGTCACGTTCGCTGTGGTCATCGGGGTGATGGTCGCGGTCCTGGCCGGCATGGTCGCCTGGTTCCGCAAGCGTCGCTGGCTGTAGCCTTGGCCGTCGATGACGGCGAACAGGATCTGGGCGCCCTGGCGCCTCGAATACGTCAAGGACGCCTCGAAGGACATCGAGGAGGAATGCGTCTTCTGCGCCCGGCCCGCCCTCGAGGATGACGAGACAGCACTGATCGTCCACCGCGGGAAGCGTTGCTTCGTGATCCTCAACCTCTACCCCTATACGAACGGTCACCTGATGGTGACTCCTTTCGAGCACATCGGAAAGCTCCAGGAACTCGACTCCGAGACGTCGGCAGAGATGTTCGACCTCGCGAGCCAGGCGATGGACCACCTCGAGGCCGTCTACCGGCCCCATGGCTTCAACGTCGGCTTCAACCAGGGGCGAGCGGCCGGAGCCGGGGTCGAGCACCACATCCACCTGCACGTCGTGCCCAGGTGGGGCGGCGACACCAACTTCATGCCGGTGATCGCCGACCATCGGGTCATGCCCCAGTCGCTCGAGGACAGCTACCGAGTCATGCTGGGGGCCTTCCTCGGCGAATCCGGGAACCCAGACCAGTGAGCGGGATCTACAAGGCCTACGACATCCGGGGCATCCATGGCGCCGAGATGGACGAGGACGACGCCCGGGAGATCGGCCGTGGATTCGTCGAGGTGCTCGCAGGGCTGCGGGAGAAGCAGCCCGGGGAGCTGACGGTCGGGCTGGGCCGGGACATGCGGTTGAGCGCCCCGGCGATGGCCTCGGCAATGAGGGAGGGAATGGTCACCCAGGGTGCGACCGTGCTGGACGCCGGAATGGTCGCCACCGAGATGCTCTACTTCCTCGTCGGAAGCAGGGACCTCGATGGTGGGGCGATGGTCACTGCCTCCCACAATCCGGCTGCCTACACCGGGGTGAAGCTCGTAAGGGAGGGAGCACTGGCGCTCTCGGGCGACGCCGGGATCGGTGAGATCGAATCACTGGTCGCGGCGGGGATTCCCGACGGGGCCGGCCCGGGCTCGGTGGAGGAAGTCGACATCGCACCCGAGTTCAGGAAGAGGGCTCTCTCCCTGGTCGACCCCGGGGCGATCGGCCCCTTGAAGGTCGTGGTCGACGGCGGCAACGGGATGGCCGGGCCAATGATCGGGCCGATCCTGGAGGAACTCGATCTCGAGGTGATCCCGACCTACTTCGAACCGGACGGGACCTTCCCCGACCATGAACCGAACCCGCTGCTCGAAGAAAACCGGCGGGCCGTTTCGGCGGCGGTGACCGAGGTCGGAGCTGACCTGGCAATTGCCTGGGACGGGGATGCGGACCGCTGTTTCTTCATCGACGGCACCGGGGCCTTCTGCGACGGGGACTTCATCTGTGCCCTGCTGGCCGAGGCAATGCTGGCCCGGGATCCCGGTGGTTGCGTCCTCTACGACCCACGGTCGAGCCGGGCCGTGCCTGACACGGTTGCCGCCAACGGCGGGACCACCGCGCTTTCCCGGGTCGGGCATGCCTTCTTCAAGGCCCGGATGCGTGAGGAGGAGGCGATCTTCGGTGGCGAGGTCTCGGGGCATTACTACTTCAGGGATTTCTTCAACGCCGACTCCGGAACGCTCCCGGCACTGTTGATTCTCGAACTGATCTCGAGGTCGGTCAGATCGCTCACCGAGCTGATCGAGGAATACCGCTCCCGCTACTTCATCTCCGGAGAGATCAACTCGGAAGTCGATGATCCCCTGGAAGTGATCGAGCGGGTCAGGGCCCTCCATTCCGACGGACTGATCGACGAGCTCGACGGTCTGTCGGTCGACTATCCGGACTGGCACTTCAACCTGCGGGCCTCGAACACGGAGCCGTTGTTGAGGCTGAATCTCGAGTCCTTGGTCTCGGAGGTCGATATGGAAGAGCGTCGGGACGCGTTGCTGGCGGAGATCCGTGGCGACTGAGGTCGAGCCTGATGCTGCAGTGATGCAGGCTCGGGAGCGGGGCGTCCACCTGCTCTCGATCCCGACACCGTTCGCAGTTGGCAGGGTGAACTGCTACCTGGTCGAAGGGGACCCGCTGACCCTGATCGACGCCGGGCCGAGGTCAGGCGACTCCCTCGAAGAGCTCGAGAAGGCAATAGAGAGCGCCGGTCACTCGGTCGAGGACCTCGACCTGATCGTCGCAACCCACGAGCACATCGACCACATCGGCAACATCCGCACCGTCGCCGAGCGCTCCGGTGCCCAGGTGGCGGCACTGGACAAGGCGGTCGACCGGCTGGCGAAGTTCGACCGATACGCCCTCTCGGAAAACGAGATGGCCGTCCAACTGATGGTCCGCTACGGGGTTTCTGCTGAAATCGCCAACCGATTGAGGGCGATCGCCGAGGCCTACAGAGACCTGGGAGACGATGTCGTGGTCGACCTGCCCCTTCCGGAGGGTGAGCGGGCGAGATTCGGGGGCCTCGAACTCGAGGTCCACCACCGGCCCGGGCACAGCCCCTCGGACACGATCTTCTTCGAGCCGGAAACCGGATTCTGTTTCGGGGGCGACCACCTGCTCTCGCACATCTCGTCGAACCCGCTGATCGCCCGTCCACTCGATGGTTCACCCGGGAGGACCCGTTCACTTATCGACTACGCCGCCTCGCTCAAGAAGACCAGGGAAATGGCCGTCTCCCTGATGCTCTCCGGCCACGGCGACCCGATCACCGATCACGTCGGCCTGATCGATTCGTACCTGAAGGCCCAGGAGCGACGGAGGAACAAGGTGCTCAAGATCATCGAAGAGGAACCCCGATCTGCCCACGACGTGGCGGCCGCGATCTGGGGCGACGTCGCGGTAACCCAGGCCTACCTCACCCTGTCCGAGGTCGTCGGTCACGTCGATGTGCTCCAGGAGGAAGGCCTGGTAACTGAATTCGAGCGTGATGG
>JBJTBP010000069.1:0-11786 GCA_046091385.1 Solirubrobacterales bacterium
ACTTCGAGTAGTCGAGCAGGCGGGCGACGGGCGGCTTGGCACCCGCGGCTACCTCGACCAGGTCGAGGGCGGCGTCACGAGCCATCTCCATCGCCTTCTCGGTCTCGACGATCCCTACCTGCTCGCCGTCGGCCCCGATCAACCGGACCTCGGGCACCCTGATGCGCTCATTGATCCGCGTGTTGTCCCGATCCGGGGGACGCCGGTCGAACCTGCGGGGCAGCGCCACTTCAGGAAACCTGTGGGGAGATCAAGCGAGGGAGGGGGCCGGTCGGGACGCGCGGAACGATCCCCAGGGCCTCGTATGGATGATTAGGCAGTTCAACTGGCGGTGAGCATACAGAAATCGTCCAGGGCCATCGAACCGATCTCCCCCTTCTCGTGGGAGCGGACCGCGACCTGCCCGGCCTCTTCCTCCCGCTCCCCGACAACCAGCATGAATGGGTAACGACCGAGTTCGGCATCCCTGATCTTGCGGCCGACCGATTCCGAGCGGGAATCGGTGATCACCCTGACGCCCCTCTCGCGGAGCTCGGCCGCGACCGTTGCCGCGTAGCCGTTCTGGCGATCCGAAACCGGGAGGACGATCGCCTGGACCGGAGCGAGCCAGACCGGGAAGCGGCCCGCGTAGTGCTCGACGAGGATCCCGGCGAAGCGCTCCATCGAACCCAGCAGGGCCCGGTGGATCATCACCGGGCGGACCTGCTTGTCGTTCGCGTCGGTGTAGGTCAAATCGAATCGCTCCGGCATCTGGAAATCGAGCTGGCAGGTCCCGAGCTGCCAGGAACGTCCCAGGGCATCAGTCACGTGGAAATCGATCTTCGGTCCGTAGAAGGCCCCGTCCCCGGGATTGACCTTGTACTCCCGTCCCTGGCGATCGAGTGCGCTGGCGAGCATTGCCTCGGCCTTCTCCCACTGCTCGTCGGTCCCCATCGACTTTGCCGGCCTGGTCGAGAGCTCGACCTCGACCTGATCGAATCCGAACCGGGAGTAGAGCTCATCGATCGCCTCGCAGATGTCGGTCACCTCGGCCTCGATCTGTTCCTCGGTGCAGAACTCGTGCGCGTCGTCCTGGGTGAAGGAGCGAACCCTAAGTAGCCCATGGAGGACTCCCTCACGCTCGTTCCTTGTCACCTGGCCGAACTCGGCCAGCCTCAGTGGGAGCTCCCGGTAGGAGTGGCGCTCCGACCCGAAGACGAGGCAGGCGCCGGGGCAGTTCATCGGCCGCAGGGCGAACCGGCGCTCGTCGACCTCGACGAAGTACATCGCATCCTCGTAGTTCTCCCAGTGGCCCGATTTCTTCCAGAGCGCCTCGTCCATCACTTCGGGAGTCGCGATCTCCCGGTAACCCCGGCGATCGAGCTGTTCCTGGACCTCGGCCTCGATCAGGCGGAGGAGCACGGTCCCGTTTGGCAGCCAGAAAGGCATCCCCGGGGCAACCGGGCTGAACATGAAGAGCCCGAGCTCCGGACCGAGCCGGCGGTGGTCCCTTGCGCGGGCCTCTTCGAGGGCCTCGAGGTGGTCCTCGAGGTCGGACTTCGAGAAGAAAGCCGTCCCGTAGATCCGGGTCAACATCTGGCGGGTTTCATCACCCCGCCAGTAGGCGCCCGCGACCGACTCCAGCCTGACGGCCTTGATCCGGTCGGTCGAGGGACCGTGGGGTCCCCGGCAGAGGTCCTCGAACGGTCCGTTCCGGTAGAGCGAGACGGTTTCGACCCCCTCGTCTGCGATCAGGTCCTCGATCAGCTCGACCTTGTACTGCTCGCCCTGGTCCTTGAAGATCTCGAGTGCCTCGGCAACCGGCACGTCCCGACGCGAGAACTCCTCACCGGCCGCGATGTGGGTTCGCATCGCCTCCTCGATGCCCGGGAGGTCGGCGTCGGTGATCGTCACCTCCTCGGGGAATTCGAAGTCGTAGTAGAAGCCGTTGTCGATCGCCGGGCCGATCGTCACCTGGGTCCCTGGATAGAGCTCCTGGACCGCGGTTGCCATCACGTGGGCCGCATCGTGGCGAATCAAGTCAAGGGCCTCGGGGTCGCGGTCCGTGACGACCTCGATCCGGTCACCGTCCTCGAGCTCGGCCGAGAGGTCCTTCGTCTCTCCGGCGACCCGAATCGCGAGTGCGGCCCGGGCGAGGCCCGGGCCGATCGCCTCGGCAGCAGCGAGCCGGGTCGCGCCGGGCCGTAGCTCCAGTTCGTTGCCGTCCGGGAGTACGACGGATATCTGTTGTTCGCCAGTCTCGGGCATCGTCAAGGGGGAAGAAACCCCCTCGGCAATCGTATTGGGTGCTCTGCCGGTCTCCCCGGCCAAAGGAGGCTCAGGCGGCCGCTACGGGGCGGGCGGAAAGTGCCGCAACCGTCTCCGCGACCGCACCGAGAGATTTTCGCGAGGTCGGCGAGACGGTCATGTTGAACCACCCGTGGATCGCCGGGAACCGCTCGAGTTCCACCTCTACCCCCTCCTCGCCGAGCCTTCGTGCGAAGGCCTCGCCCTCGTCGCGGAGCGGATCGGCGGCGGCGGTCGCGACGTAAGCGGGTGGCAGGCCCCGAAGCAGCCTCGCCCGAAGCGGGGAGACGCGGGGATCGGGCCGGTCGGAGTCGTCCGGCAGGTAACAGTCGCGGTAGAAGTTCATCTTCTCCTCTGAGAGGAAGAAGCCGGTCGAAAACTGGTGGTAGGAGTCGGTCTTGCCAGCGAGGTCAGTCACCGGGTAGATCAGGATCGCCGCCAGCGGCATCGGCTCGTCGGCCCAGTTGAGTTCGAGGCAGAGCACCGCCGCGAGGTGGCCCCCGGCGCTGTCCCCCCCGACCATCAGCCGCTCGGGGTCGGCTCCGAACTCGGCCGCGCGGGTATTGATGTCACGCCAGGCAGCGAGACAGTCATCCGGAGCGGCCGGCCAGGGGTGCTCCGGAGCGAGCCGGTACTCGACGGTCGCAATTGCGACACCCGACTGCGAAGCCAGGGCCCGGAGGGATCTGTCGTGGGAGGCAATTGAGCCAACGACCCAGCCTCCTCCGTGGAACCAGACCAGCAGGGGCGCCGGTCGATCGTCGAGGGCATCAGGGCGATAGAGCCGCATCCTCAGGGGACCCTCGGACCCGGCAACCTCGTGCTCGGTGACGGTGAGGCCCCTGGTCACGACCCGACCCCCGACGATCGCCGCCGATCCGTCTGTCTGCTCCCGCTGGAGCTCGACCGGGATCCCCTCGACGCTCTCGGCTCCGGCCTTTCCGAGGAAGGATGCGAGTAGCCGCTGGTCGGCGGTCAGCAGTTCCGCCCCGTCGGGAAGCTCATCGGTCATCTTCCCGAGAACCGGACCCGGAAGGGCGAGCGTCGCCCTCAGTCCGTTACGAACCACCGGTGTCATCCCGGCTGGGATCGTGTCCATGTCCCCTATCCTATTGCCGAACTGCATGGGTGGCACGAGGCCGTCAGGCCGTCATATAGTCGGCGGGTGGAGGTGATCGACCTGTCCGCCCCGATCGTTCCGAGCCCCGAGGGAACCCCCGACGTGCTCCGGACGGAAATCGACTTCCAGGACCATGCGGACGGTGCCAGGGTGATCGAGGAACTCTTCGGGGTAGGGCCGGACCTGCTCCGGGATGGCGAGGGCTGGGCCAACGAGTTCTTCACCCGGTTCGGTACGCACAACTCGACCCACGTCGATGCCCCCTGGCACTACAACTCGAAGGTGGGTGGTGAACGGGCGGGAACGATCGAGACCCTTCCGCTCGAGTGGTTCGTCCAACCCGGGGTAGTGCTCGACTTCTCGGGGCGTGAGGACGGGGAGGCCGTCACCGGAGATGACATTGAGGCAGCACTCGACCGGATCGGGCACGAGCTCTCCCCGCTCGAGATCGTCCTGATCCGGACCGGGTGCGACCGCTGGATCGACTCACCGGAGTACATGGCCCACGGGCCCGGGGTCACGGCCGAGGCGACCCGTTGGATGTTCGATCGCGGCGTCCGTGTGATGGGAATCGACGCCTGGGGTTGGGACCGTCCGCTCTGGATGCAGGCGGAAGAAGCGAAACGTACCGGCGAGAAGGGGGTTTTCTGGGAAGCCCATCAGGCCGACCTCCCCTATTCCCAGATCGAACGAATGGTCAACCTCGACAGCCTCCCTCCAACCGGATTCACCGTTTCATGCCTGCCGCTGCCGATCGTCGGGGCCAGCGCGGCACCGGCGAGGGTGGTTGCCATCCTCGATGATCAGGGGGCGGAGGGCTAGGTGGGTGGAATGACCGATTCCGGCGGGCGCCTTTCCCGTTCAGTCGCGACGGCCACAGTCGCGCTTCTCGCACTCCTTGGGCTGGCAGCAGCCGGCCCGGCCAGCGGGGCGCCTGCGGAAACCCCGAGACCCTGCAACGGCTCGAGCGACCTCTGCCGAAAGACCCTCGGCCAGACGGTCGTCGCCGCAACCCACAACTCGATGTCGGCCTCGGACCTGGGCTGGGTAGGCCCGAACCAGAAGCTCGACATCCCTTCACAGCTCCAACGGGGCGTTCGGGGATTCCTGATCGATACCTACTACGGACGCAAGAGGCCGAACGGGACGGTCGAGAACGTGCCGATCGATCAGAGTGGCACCCCGGGGGTCGAGACCTATCTGTGCCACTCGATCTGTGCCTGGGGCGCCTCCCCACTCGTCCCTGAGCTGGCCAAGGTGGCCAGCTTCCTCAAGAAGAACCCGAGGGAGGTCCTCGTGGTCATAAACCAGGACGCGATCACCCCGGACGACTTCGCCCGCTCGGTCGAGGAGAGCGGTTTGGACAGATACCTGTACCGGGGGTCGATCGAATCCCTCCCCTCCCTGTCCCGGATGATCGCCCGTAACCAGCGAGTGGTGATGCTGGCCGAGTTCGACGCCGGGACGGTCCCCTGGTACCACTTGGCCTATGAGAAAGCCCTGATCGAGACCCCTTACAGCTTCACCTCGGTCGGCCAGTTGACGTCCCCTCCCGAACTTTTGACCAGCTGCAGGGCGAACAGGGGGCCCGCGACGGGGGCGATGTTCCTGATGAACCACTGGGTCTCTAGCGCGGTCGGACTTCCCCGCCCCGCCGATGCCCCGGTCGTGAACGCAAGGGAGGCGATCGTAGCCAGGGCTCGCGCTTGCCAGGGGGTGCGCGGCCGTCTTCCGAACCTCGTCGCGGTCGACTTCTTCGGGGCCGGCGATGTGATGGGCGGCGTCTGGGAGCTGAACGGAACGACGCCCGGCTGGCACATTTCGGGTGCAGCAATCCGGAAGCTCGCCCGCCGGGAATGCCCCCGGAGCCGTTCCGTGAGCGTCAGGGCACGAAAGGCCCCTTGCGCCGCCGCCAAGCGAAGGGCGCTGACCAGGGAAAAGGCGCGCTGGTCGCGCTGGGGCACCTGAACCCGGGTAATCGCTTTTCAGCCGCCGGGTACGACCCGGTCGACCAGGAGACCGAGAGAGACGGAGCCGACGCCCATGAAAAGAAAGGCGATCGGCACCGAGAGGAAGGCGATCGGTATCGAGAGCAGGGCGATCGCCACGGGGACCAGCGAGGAGATCGCCTCCTTGCGGTAGGCGATTCTGTTCGGTTCTTCCGCAAGCAGACGATCCCGCCAGGCGACGGTCAGCAGGACCACCTCGAGCGAGCTGATGATCGCCACCGTCACGAGGAACAGTGAGAGGGCAACCGCGTTCGCGTACTCGCCCAGGGTTCCAGTAGCGACCGGCAGGAGCGCGATGAAAGCCAGGTACAGCAGGAGGGTGCCGATATAGCGGCCGTCGATTTCGGCCAGCCGATGGGTGAACTTGTGGTTTGCCCGCCAGTAGAAGGCGACCCAGATGAAGGTGAAGGCGAAGGCGAGGAGGTTCTTCGACTTGTCCTGCAGTGCCTGCCAGAGCGAGGAATCCGTCACGGGGCCGTTGATCTCGGGCACCCCGATCGTCACCGCGGCCAGGGTGATCGAGATCGCGAAGATCGCATCGGTGAAGAAGACGACCCGATCGAAGGCAGCCGTCCCGCTGGGATAGGGACCGTCGCCTCGCTCGCGCTCCTCTTCGGGGTTCCTCACCCCGGTTTCTTCAATGGGCTCCTCTTCAGGCGACATCCAAAGAAAGGCGACCGGACCCCGGTCCCGTCCTCCTCCGACTACCGGACCCGGACGGTCTTCCTCGCGACCTTCTTGGTTGCGTTTGCCGAGGTGAGGGTGAAGGCCACTTTCGCCTTACCCTTCTTCTTGAACCTGAGAGCGATCTTCACGGTCTTCCCCGTCCCTGCGGCTACCTGCCCGGCTGTCTTGGAAGCGCTGACCCCCTTGCCCTGCGCCTTCAGGCGAAGCCCCGTGGCGGCTCCATCGCCGTTGTTCGTGATGGTCACCCTGTAGATCGTCTTCTTCTTCCGCTTGACTTTGGCCGGTCCCTTCACCTTCAGGCTGGCCAGGCTGGGTTCACAGACGGCCGTCGCCTCGCTCGCCTGCTGCACCACCTGATTCGTGCCATTCGACCTAGCCCAGACAACCGTCGAGTAGCTATCGCAGGGACCGCCCGAAACTGAGGGAGGTCCGCCAGACTGCCCGGCCGCTGAAAGGTCAGCCGGGGACGAGAAGCTGCTTCCGCCAGCTGCCCGGGTCGCGGCCTGGACTACCAAGTTGGTTCCGTTCGATCGGAGCCAAACCACCGTAGAGGACCCATCTTCACCAATCGCCACCCGCGTATTACTGGCGTCCTGACCGTTCGCCGAGAGGAGCACCGGAGCACCGAAAACTGACTCGCTGGCTGACCTGGTTCTGGACTGGGCCAGCACGTTCCCCCCCTCCGAGCGGGCGAAGACAACGGTGGTCGAGCCGTCGGGGGCAATCGCCACATCGGGTGTCTGGGCATTCTGGCCTGTAGAAGTAAGGTCGACTGGGGCAGAAAACGTTCCCGACCCCGGAGCACTGGTTACCTCTTGAACGATTACTCCAGCACCCGGATTGCGAAGGAACACGACCGTGGCCTGGCCGTCCGGACCGATCGCAACCTCCGCGAATGCTGCGATCGCTCCGGCCGGAGTCAACTCGATCGGAACCGAGAAATTGTTGGAACCCGCTTCCCTGATCGAGGCTCTGATGGCCCCTCCGAAGAAAAGGTTCTCATTCCAGGCGATGACGGTCGTCCCGTCGTCACCAACGGCAAGCGCGGGAAGAAAGGGGTACCCGGTGGAGGCCAGCGTGACCGGGGAGCTGAAGTCGTCCCGTCCGGCCTGGCGGGTTGCTGCCTGTACCAGGGTCGAGGAGGGTCCATTTCGGATCCATGAGACGGTCGTCGTACCGTCCGCTGAGGATTCGACTTGCGCGAAAGCCGAGTTCTCACCGACCGCCGACAGGTCGGCCGGTGCACTGAAGCTGCTCGAACCCGCTTCCCGAGTCGAAACTTGAACGATGTCGTCGCTGCCGTTATCGCGAACCCAAACCACGGTGACGGTTCCGTCGTCGGCCACGTCGATGTCCGGGGAGTCGGCATTCAGCCCGGTCTGGGTAAGGGTTGTGGGCGCACCGAAGGTGCTATCCCCGGGCGCGCGGATCGCTACCTGGATGAGGTCATTGGTTCCGTCTGAGCGAGTCCAGACGACCGCAGTCGTCCCGTCGGCACCGGTCGCAACCACAGGGAGCTCTGCGTCCTGACCAGTCGCTGAGACGTCCGTTGTCGTAAGCCAGGCAGCAGCGGCAGAGACCGAGAAGATGGCTAACGCAGCTGCGGCCACTACGGCCGTCACCGCCCACCTCAGACCTGCTGAACGCCTCCTGATCATCGATCCCCCGTTTCCTCGAACGTAGTTTCCGAAGATACCCCTTCCTCTAACCCCCCGCAACCGGGCGGTTGCGGTTCAGGAGGATTGAAAGGCGGGACTCCGAGGATGGGCGCAACTGGGCTCGAACCAGTGACCTCCAGCGTGTCGAGCTGGCGCTCTACCAACTGAGCTATGCGCCCGGGGCGAGGCAGCCTAGCAACGGGCAGGGGGCGGTCGAGCCCGCCCTACCGTCCGCTGACCGAGAGATTCCCGATCACCCCGATCCGGAACCCGAGCCAGGGGTAGACGTGGTCATAGAAGATGTTGTCCTCGGGCTGCAGGCCGACTGCGGAGGGCCACATCTGGTACGCGGGAGCGTTCGATACCCCGCCGTGGAGTCGGCGCCAGGTTCGCTTCCCGGAAACCCCGAACGGAGGAGCGGTCACCGTATCGGTCCACTCGACAGCATTTCCGCCCTGGTCGAGGGTGCCCCAAGGGGAGCGGGTCAATGCCTGGCCCACGGTGCTCAACCCGGCGACGTAGGCCTCGGCGTAGGCCTGCGGTCCCAGTCCGAAAGGGTTCTGGGTCGAGCACGCGCCCGATACCTGAGCGTAGGAGGGGCACCAGGTCGGGGCCGGCAGTCCACTCTGCCTGAATGTTGCGAGCGGCTGGACGGCCTGGTTGACCACGTCACCGCTCGAGAAGTCGAGCGAGGTCGGAGTCGGCGCGGTCGCGCTGCCGTCCCCGTAGACGCCGGGGTTGGTCGGGTACTTCCAGTAGGTCTGGGAAGAGGAGTCGTAGTAAGCGGCCTTGACCCATTCGTTCTGGCTCGGAACGACGAAGCCCCGCTTCTTCATCCGCTTGCTGGCCCGATCGCCAAGGTCGTACATGCCCTTGGTCGATTCGGCGGAGAGGCGGACCCGGTAGGTCGTCACCTCGAAGCCGGCCTCGGTCGAGGTGGACTTGTCGAGCAGGGTCCCGTTGGTCAGGGAATTGGCGAAGCGGGCCGCCGACGGGAAGTCGGCGAAGCCGTAGGGCTTGTCTGCCCAGACTTCGGAACCGATCAGGTAGTGCTCACCCGCCTTTGCCCTGGCGACCCTCCTGACCTGTCCGTACTGGGGCCAGACGTTTGGCTTCTGGAACTGGCTGAACAGGCCAAATCGGTTGAGGCCTCTCGGGTCGATCGTGTTGAGGAACTTGACCCACTGATCGACCGTGACCTCGAGCTCACCGATCTGGAATCTGTTCGGCACGCTGCCGATCGTCATGCAGTTCGAGGAGCCGGATGGGGCCGCCGAGCAGGATGGGTAGATCGCGTCGGTGAAGGGAACGTTGGAGACTGAGGGGTTCCCGGGTGCCCCTACCGTTACCTGGTCGACTTCGACCACCCCTCGTTTGACCGCGCCGGCTCCTCCCGGTAACGCGAGGACGATCAGACTCGCGAGGGCCGGGGCGAGGCCGGCCACCAAGCGGCGGGAAGTGAGGGGATCAACCATGGCGGGTCACAGTACCAGCAGGATGGGCCGCCACCTCGGGGCGGCCCGCTGTCGCCGGTTCGGCTGGACACGGTCCGGGGAAAGGTCTATTCTCGACCAATCGAGGGGCGGTCAGACACCGAGGGGGACTCCAAGAAGGGCGGGTCCATAGGGATGGGCCTGATAGTCCCGGCGACCTTCGTGGTCGCCTGGATCCTCTCGCTGACCAACTCCGGGGCACCGGGTGGCGTGTCCGGGGAGGCCTGGGATGTGAACGCGCTCCGGTGGATGTTCTTCTTCGCGGGGATCATCTTCCTGGTCTCGTCCTTCATGCATTCGGTGCTCGCCAAGAAGATGGCAGAGTCGATCGGCTGGGTCACCAACGGATTCCAGTACGAGATCGCCTTCGTCTCCCTCGGTCTGGGGCTCGCCTGCCTCTACGCCGGCAGCAACGCCAAGGAAGCCTGGATCGCTGCCTTCCTCCCCACCTTCACCTTCCTCTTCCTGGCCGGGGTCAACCACCTGGTCGAGATCGTCCGCGACAAGAACTACGCACCGAACAACACCCTGATCCTGATCTGGGACTTCGGCATGCCGATCTCGATGCTCGCCCTGCTGATCTCCTCAGGCTCCTTCTAGAGCGCCCCGCAGACCTACCCGCCCGAAGGCGCCTACCGGAGTCGAACCGGTGTAAACGGCTTTGCAGGCCGCTGCGTAACCACTCCGCCAAGGCGCCCCGACCCGCAAGGGCGGGTAAGCGGCTGATGGGATTCGAACCCACGACCTTCTGCATGGCAAGCAGACGCTCTAGCCAACTGAGCTACAGCCGCACTGGACCAGACTTTATCGCGCCGCCGCGCGGCGCCCGTGCGTCAGCCCTTCGGGTTGAGGCTGCCGATGACGCCGATGCGGAAACCGAGCCACGGGTAGACGTGGTCGGGGTAGGCGTTGTCCTGCGGCTGCAGCCCCACGGCTGAAGGCCAGAGCTGGTAGCGGGTGGAGTTCGAGACGCCGCCGTGCAGTCGCCTCCAGACGCGCCTGCCCTGGACGCCGGCCGGAGGTGGGGTGATGGTGTCGGTCCACTCGACAGCGTTGCCGCCCTGATCCAGGGTTCCCCAGGGCGATTAGCTCAGCTGGAAGAGCGCCGTCTCGACAAGGCGGAGGTCACTGGTTCGAGCCCAGTATCGCCCACTGCCGGGCCGCGCCTAGCCGGCGGCCGGCTCGAACTTGACGGCCTCGGCACGCAGCTTCGCCGAGTAGCGGTGGGTCTCGCGCATCGCCAGCAGCAGCGCTCCCACCGGAATGACCCAGTTCCAGATCACGGTGTCGTAGCTCGACGAGCCGAACTGGAACAGCAGCTGGCAGTCGAGCTCCACCAGGAAGGCGGCAAACCAGAACAGGGAGATGTTCCGGCAGCCGCGCACGCCCCAGTCCCGGAAGCCGGGGGCGTCCTTCTGCCAGGCGTCCTCGAACTTCGGGCTCAGCCGCGCGTACATCAGGGCGAACGGCCGCCCGACGAGGATTCCCCCGATCGTCATCACCAGCACCGCACCGTCGGCCATCAGGTTGGAGTTCTCCATCAGCCAGCTGTGGGCGCCGTCGTCGATAAGGCCGGCGATCAGCATCCCGCCGAAGAGGATCAGCGCCGCCCAGTCCAGCTGTCCGGCCGGGACCCGGTTGACCATCCAGTTGCCGGCGATGATCAGCAGGGCGCTGGCCACCGCGCAGCCAATCGCGACGTCGAACGAGCTCGGCGACGAGAAGAGCGAGATGATGATGTACGGCGTGAAGCCGGTGATCGGCGAATTGAGTATTCGCCTGAAGCCTTTCGGCTCGGCCCTTGACGAGGTCACCGAGCCACCCTATCGGGCGGTTCGGTGGAAGATCAAGATCCGAGGCGCGCTTCGCGACGAAGAGCGGCCGACGACCGAGCAAAGACAACCTCCGGACTCGCGTCTTTAACAAGGCGGTCGACCGAGCACGAGACCGGCTTGCCGAGGACGGCGGTCTCTGGCCGGACAAGAGGATCACGCCTCACTCGATGCGGCGGACCTTCATGAGGCTGATGCTCGCCATCGGCGTCGAGGTCCCGCTCGTCATGGCCGAGGTCGGTCATGAGAAGCCGGCCACGACGCTGACGGTCTACGCCAACGTCATGAGGTCTGACGAAGGCGAAAAGACCCGGCTCCGAAACCTGCTTGAAGGCGGCGAGTTTCGGCACGAAAAAGCAGACGAGAGCGATCGCGCCGTCCAGGAGGCCGAGCGGGTCGCGGCCTGAAACGCGAGAAACCTCGGCGGCTCCGAGGTTTCTGAGAAGCGGCTGAAGGGACTCGAACCCACGACCTTCTGCCTGGCAAGCAGACGCTCTAGCCAACTGAGCTACAGCCGCACTGGACCAGATTTTATCGCGCCGCCGCGCGGCTGCTGGTCAGCTCGTCGGATGCCGGCGTTCCCGGAAGCGAGTCACCCATGCCCCGGATCCTATGGAGAGCGGGTTCAGCCTTCGAGACGGAAGATGCCCTGAAGGCTGGAGATGACCGGCCGGCCACCCTCGCCAACGACGATGTCGGAG
>JBJTBP010000070.1:0-6849 GCA_046091385.1 Solirubrobacterales bacterium
GGCGTCAACGAGCTGGTCCGGGTCCACGTGGCGACCAAGCGGAAGATCGCCGAGGGCGACAAGCTGGCCGGCCGCCACGGCAACAAGGGTGTGATTTCGAAGATCGTTCCCGTGGAGGACATGCCGCACCTCGCCGACGGCACCCCCGTGGACGTGATCCTCAACCCGCTCGGGGTCCCCAGCCGAATGAACATCGGGCAGATCCTCGAGACCCACCTCGGGTGGGCGGCCGGCAACGGCTGGTACGACGACGGCTCCGACGCCTACAAGCAGCGGGATGAGTCCGGTGGCCGGGTCTACGTCTCGACACCGGTCTTCGACGGCGCGACCGTCGAGGACGTCGATACGGCATTGGTCAAGTGGTCGGAGGAGAACGCCGATCGCGGCATCGACCTCGGCGTCGACCCCAAGGCCCCTCCCGGTGAGCAGTGCTCCGGAACCGTGCAGCTTTACAACGGCCGGACCGGCGAGCCCTACGAGGGCAAGGTGACGGTCGGCTACATGTACATCCTCAAGCTCCACCACCTGGTCGACGACAAGATCCACGCCCGCTCGACCGGCCCGTACTCGCTGGTCACCCAGCAGCCGCTCGGCGGCAAGGCACAGTTCGGCGGCCAGCGGTTCGGCGAGATGGAGGTCTGGGCCCTCGAGGCCTACGGAGCGGCCTTCACCCTGCAGGAGATGCTGACCGTGAAGTCCGACGACACCGTCGGTCGGGTCAAGGCGTACGAAGCGATCGTCAAGGGGGAGAACATCCCCGAGCCGTCGATCCCCGAGTCGTTCAAGGTGCTGCTCAAGGAGATGCAGGCGCTCTCGCTGGACGCGAACGTCGTCTCCGAGGGTGGTACCGGCGAGCTGGCCGAGGAGGAGGACGACCTCCTCAAGGCAGCCCAGGATCTCGGCATGGACCTGGCCGACGTCCAGACCAATGGCGCCGCCGACGAGACCGTCAACGAGACCGAGCCGGCCGGTGAGGCCGAGGAAGCAGGAGTGGAAGAGTGACCAACAGCCCGGTCGACATCAACAATTTCGACGCGATCGAGATTTCGATCGCATCCTCGAAGAAGGTCCGCTCCTGGTCGTGGGGCGAGGTCCTGAAGCCCGAGACGATCAACTACCGGACGCTCAAGCCCGAGAAGGACGGCCTGTTCTGCGAGCGGATCTTCGGTCCGACCAAGGACTGGGAGTGCTACTGCGGCAAGTACAAGAGGGTCCGGTACAAGGGAATCGTCTGCGAGCGGTGCGGCGTCGAGGTGACCCGGTCCAAGGTCCGCCGCGAGCGGATGGCCCACGTCGACCTGGCCGCGCCCGTTTCCCACATCTGGTTCTTCAAGGGGGTCCCTTCGCGGATCGGCTACCTGATCGACATGGCTCCCAAGGAGCTCGAGAAGGTCCTCTACTTCGCTGCCTCGATGATCACCTGGGTAGATGAAGAGGCCCGCGACAAGGACCTGAAGAAGCTCGAGAAGGAAGTCAACTCGGTCCTCGCCGAGTACGAAGGAGAGCGAAACCGTGCGGTCAAGGAGCTCGAGGACTCGCTCAAGCGAAGGGTGAAGTACCTCGAGAGTGGTGAACAGACCGGCTTCTCCGACGACGACCACCTCTGGGCAGAGGGGCTCGGCCACACCCAGGCCCAGCTCAAGAAGCTCAAGGACGAGGACCGGAACAAGCTGATCAAGGAGCTGAACAAGGACTTCGACACCGAGATCGGGGACACCGAGGCCTGGATGGACGAGACGATCGAGCGCCTCGAGCGGGTCTGGGAGACCTTCCAGAAGATGAAGCCCCGTGACGTGATCAACGACGAGGCCGACTTCCGCGAGCTGCAGGAGCGGTTCGGTTCGCCGTTCGGCTGGGGCGAGTATTTCCGCGGCGGGATGGGGGCCGAGTCGGTCCGCGACCTGCTCGAGCAGATCGACCTCGAGGCCCTCTGCGCCGAGCTCGAAGACGAGATCGCGACCTCGAAGGGCCAGAAGCATGCCCGTGCGGTCAAGCGGCTCAAGGTCGCCTCGGCCTTCCTCAACTCCGACAACAGGCCGGAGTGGATGGTCCTCGACTGCATCCCGGTGATCCCGCCCGAGCTACGGCCGATGGTCCAGCTCGACGGTGGTCGCTTTGCGACCTCGGACCTGAACGACCTCTACCGCAGGGTGATCAACCGGAACAACCGGCTCAAGCGCCTGCTCGACCTCGGAGCCCCCGAGATCATCGTCAACAACGAGAAGCGGATGCTCCAGGAGTCGGTCGACGCCCTGTTCGACAACGGCCGGCGCGGCCGGCCGGTGACCGGCCCCGGCAACCGGGCGCTCAAGTCGCTTTCCGACATGCTCAAGGGCAAGCAGGGCCGGTTCCGTCAGAATCTGCTCGGCAAGCGGGTCGACTACTCCGGCCGCTCGGTGATCGTTGCCGGGCCGTCGCTCAAGCTCCACCAGTGCGGCCTGCCGAAGCGGATGGCGCTCGAGCTGTTCAAGCCGTTCATCATGGCCCAGCTGGTCGAGCGCGAAGCCGTCCAGAACATCAAGGCGGCCAAGAAGATGGTCGAGTCGATGGTTCCCGAGGTCTGGGACGTGCTCGAAGAGGTGATCGAGGAGCACCCGGTGCTCCTCAACCGCGCCCCGACCCTCCACCGCCTCGGCATCCAGGCTTTCGAGCCGATCCTGGTCGAGGGCAAGGCGATCCAGGTCCATCCGCTGGTCTGTGCGGCCTTCAACGCCGACTTCGACGGCGACCAGATGGCGGTCCACGTGCCGCTCTCGGCCGAGGCCCAGGCGGAGGCGAGGATCCTGATGCTCTCCTCGAACAACATCCTTTCGCCGGCGAACGGCTCACCGCTCGCCACCCCGACCCAGGACATGGTGCTCGGCCTCTACTACCTGACCTTCTGCGAAGGCGACGTGGGCGAGATCGATCCGTCCTCGCTCAAGCCGCCGCCACACCCGTTCAAGACCGCCCAGGAGGCCGAGCTCGCCTACGAGAACGGACTGGTCGGGATCCACGACTACGCCGAGTACAGGCGTCCGGGTGAGGACCACTTCCTGACCACGGTCGGCCGGATCATCTTCAACGACCGGATCGAGCGGGCGCTGGCGACCGCGCTCGGCGACGAGTTCGATCCCGCCCAGTACGGCTTCGTCAACGAGTCGCTCAAGAAGCGCGAGATCAATGACCTGGTTGGCTGGCTGGTGGAGTCCTACGGTGCCCCGGCGGTATCCCAGGTACTCGATTCGTTCAAGGACCTCGGCTTCCAGTTCGCCTCGCGCGCCGGGATCACCGTCTCCAAGAACGACGTTGTCCCGCCGCCACAGAAGGACGAGATCATCGAGCGCTTCGAGGAGGACACCGCCCGGATCCAGTCCGAGTTCGACGAGGGCTGGCATACCGCCGAGGAGCGCCACCGCCAGGTGACCGAAAAGTGGAACGAGGCGACCGAAGAAGTCGGTGCGGCGATGGAGGGCAACCTCGATCCGTTGAACCCGATCTTCATGATGGCCAACTCCGGCGCCCGCGGATCGTTCAAGCAGATCCGCCAGCTCGCCGGGATGCGTGGCCTGATGGCCAACCCGAAGGGCGAGATCATCGAGCGACCGATCAAGTCGAACTTCATCGAAGGTCTCTCGGTCGGCGAATACTTCATCTCGACCCACGGTGCCCGGAAGGGCCTCGCCGACACGGCCCTCCGCACCGCCGACTCCGGCTACCTGACCAGGCGACTGGTCGACGTGGCCCAGGACGTGATCGTCCGGATCGACGACTGCAAGACCAAGGACTCGATCGAGATGGCCGTCTTCGATGACAGCGGCATGCCGAACGTGAACCTGATCGGCCGACTGGCCGCTTCGAAGTTCGAGACCAAGCGCGGTCGCGAGCTGCTCAAGCGAAACCAGGTGATCACCAAGGAAGACCTCGAACAGATCGCCGAGGCCTACGAGGGCGACGAGGACGCAGTCGTTCCGGTCCGCTCGCCGCTCAAGTGCGAGGCCCCCCACGGGGTCTGCCGCCAGTGCTACGGGGTCGCCCCGGCCACCGGATCGCTGACCGAGATCGGCGACTCGGTGGGGACGATCGCCGCCCAGTCGATCGGCGAGCCCGGCACCCAGCTGACCATGCGGACCTTCCACACCGGCGGCGTCGCCGGGCAGGACATCACCCAGGGTCTGCCCAGGGTGGTCGAGCTGTTCGAAGCTCGTAAGCCGAAGGGCCTGGCCGTGATGGCAGAGGTCGCCGGCAAGGTCTCGGTCGAAGAGACCGACAAGCAGACCACTGTCTCGGTCATGACCTCGACGGGCGACGAGGAGGAGTACACCTTCCCGCCCCGGACCCGACTCCTGGTCAAGAAGGGTGACAAGGTCGAGCCCGGTGATCAGCTGAACGAGGGATCGCTCTATCCGGCCGACGTGCTCTCGATCCGTGGTCGCACCGCGGTCGAGCAGTACCTGGTGGCCGAGGTCCAGAGGGTCTACAAGGCGCAGGGCGTCGACATCGACGACAAGCACATCGAGATCATCGTTCGTCAGATGCTGAAGAAGGTCGAGATCGATACCAAGGGATCGACCGAACTCCTGCCCGGCCAGCTGGTCGATCGCCACAAGCTCAAGGAGATCAACAAGGAGGCCAAGGACGACGGCGGCACCGTCGCCAAGGGGACCGAGAGGATCCTCGGGATCACCAAGGCTGCGCTCGCTACCGAGTCCTTCCTCTCAGCAGCCTCGTTCCAGGAGACGACCAAGGTGCTGACCGACGCTGCGATGGAGGGCAAGCGCGACCGGCTGGTCGGACTCAAGGAGAACGTGATCATCGGCAAGCTGATCCCGGCGGCGACCGGGCTGAAGCATTACCGCTCGATCACGGTCGAACCGGCCGAGCCGTTCACCCCGCCCGAGGAGGCGGCCCTGCTCGAGGCGGATGCGACCGCGACCAACGGCGATGCGGACGGATTCGGCCAGGCCTTTGCAGAGGAGATCGAGGAGATCTCGGCCGAGGTCGATGCAGCGACCGAAGCCAAGACTGACTGACGCCCTCTCCGCGGTAACCTGAAACGGTGGAATCGGCGACTCTGACCAGCGAGATCGGGCAGGGGGGAAGGGGCGATCCCCGGGTCTGCGTGATCGGGGCCGGTTCGTCGGGGATCACCGCCTGCCAGAGTCTCGCCGAGCGGGGAATCGATTTCACCTGCTTCGAGAAGGGGTCTGCGATCGGAGGTAACTGGCGGTACATGAACGACAACGGGATGTCGTCCGCCTACCGCTCCCTTCACATCAACACCTCGCGGGAGATGATGCAGTACGAGGCATTCCCGATGCCGGCCACCTACCCGGACTACCCGGGGCATGCCGAGATAGCTGCCTACTTCGAGGACTTCGTCGACCACTTCGGACTGAGGGAGAACATCGAGTTCCAGACCGAGGTCGTCGCCTGCAAACCAACCGAGGAAGGCTGGGAGGTGACGGTCGAGGGGCCGAAGGGCTGTCGGACGGAGGCCTTCACCGACCTGATGGTCTGCAACGGCCACCATTGGAATCCGCGCTGGCCCGAGCCGGCCTTTCCGGGCTCCGAATCCTTCACCGGGGAGCAGATGCATGCCCACGACTACAAGACCCCCGAGATTCTCGATGGAAAGCGGGTACTGATCCTCGGCATCGGTAACTCCGCTACCGATATCTCGGTCGAGTCCTCGAGGATTGCCGACCGGACGATCCTCGCGATGCGCCGGGGCGCCTGGATCGTCCCGAAGTACCTGTTCGGAGTCCCGACCGATCGCCTGACCACCTTCAAGCCGTTCACCCGGGTCCCGCTCGGGATCCAGAGCACCATGTTGAAGGCGCTGCTCAGGCTCTCCCAGGGAAGGGTCAGCGATGTCGGCCTTCCGGAACCCGACCACGACCCGCTCCATGCCCATCCGACCGTCTCGGACGACCTGCTCAGTCGGCTCGGCCATGGGGACATCGTCGTCAAACCGAACATCGACCACTTCGACGGGGGCACGGTCGTCTTCGAGGATGGGACCTCGGAGGAGGTCGATCTGGTCATCTACTGCACCGGGTACCGGATCACCTTCCCCTTCTTCGACGGTTCGGTGATCGACCCATCCGATAACCAGATCGACCTCTACAAGAGGGTGGTCTCGCTCGACCGGCCGGGCCTTTACTTCATCGGGCTGGTCCAGCCCCTCGGGGCGATCATGCCCCTGGCTGAAGCACAGTCGGTCTGGGTGGCCGACCTGATCGCCGGGGAGGGGGCGCTGCCCGACCGGGCAACCATGGCCCGCGATTCAGCGAGGGAGCAGTCGGCGATGGCTCGCCGATACGTCGCCTCCAAGCGGCACACGAGCCAGGTCGACTTCGAGAGTTACCTGCGGGAGATCTCGCGGGAGCGACTCCGCTCGCGCGAACGGGTCTTCCTGCCAGCCTGACGGGAGCGACCTTCGTGGTGCTTCGGGCCGCCGGTGCAGTCGCCCGGGCCGACCGGTCCGCCACGACGAGGGCCGAACGGAATCCGCCCCCGACGGCTGCCACCGTCTTCGTCGCTACCCGGCGCCTCGGGTTCGGGCTGGCTCTTGGCCGCCCAGAGGACGAGCCAGATCATCCCGATGGCCGGAACCTTCAGGACGACTGCCAGAAAAAGGATTGGCCACGTCTCCGCCATAGCGCGCGTGTAACCGATACCTGACCCGTCAGTGCGGATTGTCCCACCCCACCGCCATCCTGGCCTCCGGCGCGGGTCCTGGCAGCCGGGGGCGCACTCACCCTCGTCGTCCCCTCCTCGGTGTGTACATCCCCCGTCTACCTCCCGCGCACGGAGAGCTAGTGACCCGGGGGGGTAACCCGAACCAAAGGGGAGTTCATTGCAGGG
>JBJTBP010000071.1:0-2084 GCA_046091385.1 Solirubrobacterales bacterium
AGGCGAGGAACATCTGGAGCGTCTCGCCGGTCTTTGCCTCGTGGTCGGAGGCGACCTTCCGGAGTCGCGCGAACGGGGCGGCGTCGGGCCGCGGGGTGATCGGGGCGACCTCGTCGGGCGCGCAGGCGCGGGCGTAGATCACCTCGTCGATCCGGGCGCCGGCTCTGGCCAGCTCGACGGCGCGCCCGAGCAGGCCGTCGAGGTCCTCGCCGGCAAGGGCCGAGCAGTCGACCGGATCGGACTCGGTCAGGCGGTCGGCCTCCAGCTTGGCGAGCGGTTCGCGGTCGAACGGTTCGGCCGCGGTGCCGTCATCGCCCAGGCTCGGGAACTCGGTGACCGCGGTCATCACCTTGTCGCGGTGGATCCGCTCGTCCTCGAAGCGCTCGGCTCCTTCGGTCAAAGTGGTTTGGATCGCACCGGAGCGGAGGGTCTCGACCATGCCGCCGTTTCGCTCGATCTCCTGGAAGCGCTCCCAGGCGGCCTCGGCCAGCTGGTCGGTCAGGGACTCGCCGTACCAGGAGCCGGCCAGCGGGTCGGCGGTCCGGCCGATCGAGGCCTCGTCCTGGACGATCGTCTGGGTGTTGCGGGCGATCCTCCGGCCGAGCTCGGTCGGCTCGCCGAGCGGACGGTCGAAGGGGGTGACCGATACCCCGTCGGCCCCGGCCGCGCCGGCGGCGAAGGTGGCGGTGGTGGTCCGGATCATGTTGACCCAGGGGTCGACCCAGGTGAGGACGCGGGACGAGGTCCGGGCGTAGGTGGCCGATGAGCGGGAGTCGGGCTCGACCCCGCACTCCTCCAGCACCCGGGACCAGAGCCTGCGGGCGGCGCGGAACTTGGCCATCTCGAGGAACTGGTCCGTTCCGACGGTCAGCGTGAACTCGAGGGTCCGGGCGACCGCGGCCGGCTCGAGGCCGATCCCATCGCCGGCCCTCAGGTGCTCGAGCGCGGTCGAAAGGGCGATCGCGAGCTCCCAAGCCGGGGTGGCGCCACCGTCGACGTAAGCGGAGGTATCCACCCCGAGAGCCCTGACGGCCGGGTAGGTACGGCCCGACTCGAGGGCGAGCTGGGCGGCGTAGGCGAGGCCCTCCTCGGGTGAGTAGGGAAGCTCGCCCTCGCGGGCGAAGGAGCCGATCGGGTCGGCCCGGAAGGAGCCGAGCACGTCCTTCGGGTCGAGGCCACGCTCCTCCCAGATCCCGGCCAGGAAGGCGGCGGCCGGGAGGAAGGCCGAGCCGGCGTCGAGGGCGATCCGGGCGACCTCGAGCAGGACGCCGTCGAGCACTTGCGAGAGGTCGGAGAGGGTGGAGATCGCGACTCCAGAGTCACCGCGGCCGAGCAGGAAGGCGTGGTCCTCGGGGGCGGCGCCGATCCGGGCGGCCCGGTCGAAGAGGATCGCGACCTCGGTCGTGCCGCCGAGCAGGTCCTCGAGGATCTCGGTGTTGGCCCGGGCCCGGTCGGGGTGGCCGTTCTCCTGGCGGACCTGCCAGTGGCGGCCGGCCCTGACCGCGCGGGTGAAGGGCTGGCGGAGCGGCAGCCCGGCCGGGTCGGGGGCGAGGGCATCATCGGAGGTGTAGAGCCACTTGGCCTCCACCCCGTCGTCGAGGTGGGTTACGGGCTCGACCGAGGCGTCGCCGTCGGTCGCCTTCTCCAGCCACTCCTCGTAGGAAACGGGGTCGAAGCCGGGTGCGAGCGGTTCGCTCACTCGGGCCTTCCTTCGTGGAAACAAGGGGAAAACATCGGCGCTTCAGGGTATCTCGCACCGGCCCGAGGGGCCGTTCCCGGGCACGACTGGCCGGGGGCGCTCTAACCTGCCCGGGGTTGGCCCTGGAGACGGACAGGAAGAAGCGAATCGCGGATCGGGAGGATGTCGCCCGGTTGAACCTGCCTCCCGAGGCCTTCAAGTTCAGTCGGATCAAGGACAACCCGGTCCGGGCGATCCTCCAGCGGCTCGCGCTTGCATCCCTGCTGATCCTGTTCATCGCGCTGATCACCTACATCGGGCGCGACGGCTACTACGACAGCCAGAGCGACCAGCCGCTCACCTTCGTCGACGCGCTCTACTACGCGACGGTCAGTGTGACCACGAC
>JBJTBP010000072.1:0-4843 GCA_046091385.1 Solirubrobacterales bacterium
TCGAACAGACCCCCGGCCTCTCCCCCGGCCTCTACAGCGCGACCCAGGGCTCCTATTCCCGCGGCCAGTCCCTGCTCGACATCTCCCAGGGGACCAGGGTCTCCCGCTCGCTCTACGACCCCGAGGCGACCCCGACGGTCGAGCTCCGGGGCAGTGGAACCCTGGCCGGATGGGGCGCGGTGCTGAAGCGGGCCCGGACCGCTCCCCAGACGATCGAGCCGGGGCTCCTCGCCAGCACCGTCCCGGGTGGAGCCGCCCTCGTGCTGGCAGACCGGGTACCGGGCGGGGTCGCCGTACCGGCGGCCGATCGGGCTGGGAAGGTCTCGCGGGTCTCGATCGTCCCCCCTCCCCGGGTGGCGCGAAGCGCTCTTGCTCAGGGCAGCAAACGTTCCCTGGTGGTGGTTGGCGCCTCGCCGGGAAAGGCCGGAGTGGGTCAGCTCCGGGAACTGGTCCGCGGGGTCGACCGGCAGGGCCTGGTGATCGCGATCCAGTCACCGCCCGGCGGGGACTGGCTGCCGGTCTTCCCGCTCGCCGTATCGAGGATGGGTGCCGACAGCCCGACCTCCGACACGACGTCGCTTCCGGGAATGGTCGGGGCGATCGACTTTGCCCCGACCGTGCTCGACCACCTGAGGGTAGAGATCCCCGACGAGATGACCGGGACCGTGATCGGTGAGGGACCGGGTCGCGATGCCGCCGAGCTCACCTCCTTCCGGGACCGGCTCGATTCGGTCGGGGACCGACGGATCCCGGCGGTCGCCGGGCTCGCGGTGGGCTGGCTCTTCCTCTTCCTGATCGCCGGGGCGATCGCCGGACCGGACCGGATCCGAGCCGACGTGCGGAGGACCGGCGGTCTGGCGGTCCTCTGGCTGCCGACAGTCACCCTGCTCACCCCGCTGACCGGCAACCCGCCCGCCTGGCTCGAGGTCTGCCTGATCGCCCTTGTCTCACTAGGCCTGGGGGCAGCCTCGGACAGGCTCCTGCCATGGCCCCGAGCGACGGCGATCCCGGCCTTCTTCGGCCTCGCCACCTTCACGATCGACCTGGCGCTCGGCTCCCCGCTCGTGATCCGCTCCGTACTCGGGCCGAGCCCTGGCTACGGGGCCCGGTTCTACGGGATCGGGAACGAGCTCGAGGCGGTTCTGGTGGTCCTGCTCCTTGCCGGGATGGCCGGGGTGCTCGCCTGGAGGCCCCGCTCATGGAATGCGGCTGGTGCGGTCGGGGCGGCCGCGCTGGCCCTGGCAGTAGTGCTCGGTTCCGGCAGACTGGGGGCCGCGGTCGGTGGGGTCGTGGTGGTCGCGGTCGCCGCCGGGGTGATGGCGGTGATGCTGATGCCGGGCCGGCTGACCCCGCTCAAGGTCGCGGCCCTTGTCGTGACACCGATCCTCGCCGTCGCCCTCCTGGCCGGACTCGACCTGCTGTTCGCCGGTGACCAGGGGCACTTCGCCCGGAACGTGCTGGGCGAGGGGTCGGGGTCCGGATTCGGGGAGACGGTCGAACGGCGGTTCAGCCTCGCCTGGCAGCAGGTCTTCCGCGGCGCGATGCCGGTCGCCCTGATCGCGTCGCTTCTGGCGATTGCCTTCGGCTGGCGAAATAGGGCCGCCCTCGAACCCTTCCCCGGCCCTGCCTGGCCGGCAGCGATCGCCGGGGCGCTGGCCGGCGGCGTCGTCGGCTCGATCGTCGAGGACTCCGGGCCGCTCCTCCTGGTCAGCTCGGTACTGGTCCTGCTGGGTCTCGCCTACTACCTGCTCGGCAGGCCGGCGGGTGCCTCCGCACCCCCGGCCACCGAGGACGAATCAGTTACAGGATGAAGAGGCCTTCTTCTCGAAGTCCGATGCAGCCTGGGCCAGGCTGACCACCTGGAGGCCCAAGGCAACGTAGTCGCCGGCCGCCGGGTTGTTCGGCAGGTTCTCGAAGGCCTTGGTCGTGGCGTTGATCTGGTCCTCGAGGTTCTGGGTCTCCTGTGGGAAGTCTTCCTTGGCGGAGTCGACCACATCATTCGCATTCTGCTCGACCCGGTTGAAGTCGTTCTGGACCTCGTTGAAGGTCGAGGAGTTGACCTGTTCGACCTGAACCAGCTGGTTGACCGACTGCTTGAAGGAGTCGAGGTTCGAGCAGAAGGCCGGCTTGGAGCTGCAGCCGCTCGATCCAATGGCGAGGGCGGAAGCTGCGAGGGCGGCCACGGGCAGGGTGAGGATGAGGCTCTTTTTCGTAATCACGGCCGCCAGCCTACCTGACCGATCGGCATCGCTCCGGGCGGGGAGCCGCGCTCTCCGGCCGGCCCCTAGGATGGCGGTCAATGGACCTCACCTTCTCCGAGGAAGAGATCGAGTTCCGGGACGAGCTGAGGGACTGGCTCGGGTCAAACCCTGCCGGCGAGGAACCGCGCGGCGACCAGGATGCAGCTTTTGAGTTCCGGAGGGAGTGGCAGAACTCGCTGTTCGAGGGAGGCTGGGCTGCGGTCCACTGGCCACGGGAATACGGCGGCCGCGACGCATCGCTGATGCAGTCGGCGATCTTCTTCGAAGAGATGGGCCGGGCGAACGCGCCGCTTCCGGCCAACGGCCTCGGGCTGATCCTGGCCGGCCCGACGATCATCGCCTGGGGCGACGACCAGCAGAAGGACCGCTTCCTCTTGCCGATCCTCTCGGCCGAGGAGATCTGGTGCCAGGGCTTCAGCGAGCCGGAGGCAGGCTCCGACCTGGCCGCGGTCAAGACGAAGGCCATCCAAGACGGGGACGAGTGGGTGGTCACCGGGCAGAAGGTCTGGACCAGCGTCGCCCAGTATTCGAAGTGGTGCATGCTGGTCGCCCGGACCGACCCCGAGGCCGCCAAGCACAAGGGCCTCTCCTATTTCCTGATGGACATGGAGCAGGACGCGGTCCAGGTCAGGCCACTGGTCCAGATAACCGGCGAGGCCGAATTCAACGAGCTGTTCCTCGAGGAGGCGCGGATCCCGGCCGACAACATGCTGGGCGGGGAGGGCGACGGCTGGAACGTCGCCCTGACAACCCTGATGAACGAGCGCTCCGGCCTCGGCTTCTTCCTCCAGACCCAGCTCCGTCGGGCGCTCGACCGGCTGGTCGAGGACGCGAAGGAGAACGGACAGATCGACGACCCGGTGGTGGCCCAGGCGCTCGGCGAGATGCACGTCCGGACCGAGACCCTCCGGCTGCTCGCCTACCGGGGGCTCAGCATCATCGAACAGCACGGCCAGCCGGGCCCCGAGGGCTCTTTGACCAAGTGGCTCTGGTCGGAGACCAACCAGATGCTGACCCAGCTCGCGGTCGGGATCCGGGGTGCCAACTCGCTGACCGAGGGCGACCCCTGGGCCTACGACCTGCTCCGCTCCCGCGGCAACTCGATCGAGGGCGGGACGACCGAGATCCTCAAGAACATCGTCGCCGAGCGGGTGCTCGGCCTGCCGAGGAAGTGAGCGCGGGATGAAGTTCGACTTCACCGAGGACCAGCACGAAATCAAGCGTACCGCGAAGGACCTGCTCGCTGCCCGCTCGGCACTGGAGAAGCAGCGCGAGGCGGCCGAAGCCAGCGAGTACGACCTCGCCCTCTGGGCCGAGCTGGCCGAGCTTGGCTGGCCGGGGGTAGCGGTCGAGGAGGCCTTCGGCGGAGGTGGGCTGGGCTACGTCGAGCTGGCCGGCCGGCTCGAGGAGGCCGGCTACGCCCTGCTCAACGGACCTTTCCTCAGCACCGCGATCTGTGCGGCGGCGCTCTCGGAGGCCGGATCGGACCCCCAGAAGGAGGAGTGGCTCGGCCGCCTGGCCTCGGGCGAGGCGACTGGCGCCTTCGGGCTCGAGGGCGAGATCGTGCCCGACGGGGCAACGGCTGAGGTCGCGGTGATTGCGGCGCCCGATGGCAGCAGCGCCAAGCTCCTGACCGGCGCGGGCGCGATGCCCGCACTCTCGACGATCGATCCAACCCGCCGTTACGGAATCGCCGACGGAGAGATGGCCGAAGGCGAGGAGATGCCGGGCGACGTGTCCGCGGCGATCGACCTGGCGACGGTCCTGGTCTCGGCCGAGCTGGTCGGGGTGTGCCGCAGGGTGCTCGACATGACGGTCGATTACGTCAAGGACCGGAAGCAGTTCGGCCGACCGGTCGGCTCCTTCCAGGCGGTCCAGCACCGCTGCGCCCAGATGCTCCTCTCGACCGAAGGTGCCCGGGCGACCACCTACTTCGCAGCGTGGGCCGCCGACGCCGACCGCGAACGGCTGCCCGAAGGCGCCTCACTTGCCAAGTCGGCCGCCTCCAAGGCCGGGGTCGAGGTGACCGCCTCGGCGATCCAGGCCCACGGGGGGATCGGCTTCACCTGGGAGGCCGACGTCCACTGGTTCTTCAAGCGGGCCCAGCTCGACGCCGCCTTCCTCGGCTCGAGCGGCGAGCATGACCGCCGCCTCACCGCGCTGGTTTCCGGTTAGTCAGCCCGTTGGGGGCTTGGGCTTGGGCCTCTACATTATTCGGCTTCGGGCCGGACGCGGCCCTGGCCGTGAAGCGATGTACGGAGGGGGTGGGATTCGAACCCACGGTACGCCGAAAGACGCACAACGGTTTTCGAGACCGCCCCATTCAACCGCTCTGGCACCCCTCCGGGACTGCCTAGGCTAGCGACCGCAGCCGTTCGGGGCCCGACCGATCGTCGGCCTGCATCCGGGTCCGGGTGGGCGGTCCGGTCGGCTACCCTGCGAAGACCCGGAGAGGTGTCCGAGCGGCTTAAGGAGCGCGACTGGAAATCGCGTGGGCGGGATCTCTCGCCTCGTGGGTTCGAATCCCACCCTCTCCGTTGATCCCTCCGCCGGCCCGAACCCACGAGGATCGGTTCATGGTG
>JBJTBP010000073.1:0-2604 GCA_046091385.1 Solirubrobacterales bacterium
ACGGGGGCCTGGGCGGCGTGGGAAGCGGGAGGCGCCGGGGCCTGTCCCCGGGCCGCGGCCTTCTCCGCCTCGACGGGGTCCATCTGGGTCGAGGGCTGCCTGGGGGCCCTTCTCGCCCCTTGCCTCCGGAGGCGCTCCTCCTCCCGGGCCCGCTGCATTGCAGCACGCCGACGGCGCTTCATCTCGGCCGCTGAGGGCTGGCCGGGGGTCTTTGCCGAGGACTGGCCCGCAGCAGCGGTTGTGGCAGTGGCAGCCGCCCCAGCGCTGGTTCGGGGCTGGGCCAGCGCATCCTTCGACGCCACAGCAACGGATGAATCCGCTGTCTTACCCTTCCTACCTGCGCGGATGATGAAGATCGCGGCAAGGATCACCGCGAGTGCGATCAGGCCGATGATGAACCAGGTTGCGTTGTCCGAAGCAAAGTTGCCTATCTTGGTGAATACCGACTCATCTCCGGACGAAGAGGTTGAGACCGGCTCGGGAGCGGGTGCCGTGGTGGCGGGAGCGGCAGGGGTTGTGGCAAAGCTATTTGGTGCAACCACGAGGAACGACGCCACGACCAGCATCGGGAGCACGCTGCGGGCGTTCCGGCATGCCTGCCGAATCCAGCCCTCTGTCTCCTTGGAAGCTCGCTCCATCACCATAGATTCTCTCAGGCCCTTAACGAATGGGTCGAATGCTTTCGATCCGCCAGATTATCTTCCAGGGCGAGATCAGTCACGGTAGCGGCCCTTGAACTCCCGCTCGATGTCCCGCCTTACGTCCCTGGCCGCAATCTCGCGCCTTCGGTCGCGCCCCTCCTTGCCGCGGGCAAGTGCCAGCTCGACCTTGGCCCGCGGACCCTTGAAGTAGATCCGGGTGGGGATCAGGGTGAGGCCTTTACGGGATAGCGAGCCGGTCAACCTCTCGATCTCCGACCGTTTGAGCAGGAGCTTCCTGGGACGCTCGGGCTCATGATTGTTGACGGTAGCTGGCGGGTAGTGGGGTATGTGAAGGTTGCGTAACCAGACCTCTCCATCCTCGATCAAGGCGTAGGAGTCGGCCAGCTGGGCCTTGCCTCCGCGAAGCGACTTGACCTCTGAACCCTTCAACGCGATCCCGGCCTCGACCCGGTCGAGGAGCTCGAACTTGTGCCCTGCCTTGCGATTGGTCGCAACATCGCCCGAGGCGGGGGTCCGGTCGCCCCCCTTGGAGGACCCTCCGGACTTCTTGCCCTTCTTTGCCTTGGCAGCCACGACCGGCAACCCTACCCCTGGCCGGTCAACGGCCCGTCAGGAGCTGAAATCGAGGTCGACCCGGCCCAGCGCCGGTCGGACCCGACGGACCACTACCGAGACCGGATCACCAAACCGGATCGTCTTGCCCCGCTTCGACCCGATCAGGGCGGTCTCCTCAGGGTTCAGCGAATACCAGTCCTCGCGAAGCCGACGAACCGGGACGAAACCCTCGTAGGTGTCGCCGAGGTCGCCGGCGAAGGAGATGAACGCACCGGCCTCGATCACCCCGGAGACCTCCCCTTCGAATTTGCGATCCCAGCCGCCCTCGAAAAGTTCCCGTTCCAGGAGGAAGGCCGAGCAGATGTCGTCGGCATCGCGCTCGATCAGCGAGGCCTCGCGTTCGGTCTCGGAGCAGTGGACGGCGACCTCGGCCGCGACCCCGGTAGAGGGGGCCTCCTCCCCGCCACCGACCTGCGAGAGCAGGGCCCGGTGGACCAGCAGGTCCGGATACCTCCGGATCGGTGAGGTGAAGTGCGTGTAGGCGGTGCTCCCGAGTCCGGCGTGACCGAGGTTCTGTTCCAGGTAACGGGCCGGCTTGAGCGACCGGAGGACGAGCGAACCGAAGGGCACCGCGCCGTATCCCCTCCGACCGGCTTCGGCCGCGACCATCCGCGATGCCTCCACCGCGAGGTCACCGGCCATCGTCGGGCCGACCCCCTCGGGCAGAGGGGGTGTCGGCAACTCCAGCGACGCCAGCTGTTCGAACAGGCGCTCGATCCGGTCAGGGTCGGGCTGCTCGTGGACCCGGTAGATGGCCGGGGTCGAACTCCGATCGAGGAACTCCGCGACCTGCTCGTTGGCCAGGATCATCAGCTGCTCGATCAGCGTGTGGGCCTCGGTCTCCTCGTAGCGATGGGAGGCGATCGGGTTGCCCTTCTCGTCGAACTCGAAATCCGGCTCACTCGAGGTGACCTCGAGCCTCGCCTCGCCCTTCAGGCCGGTCAGGACCGCGGCCGCACGGCGGGCCCGGTCGATCGGCTCGGCCACCTGGGGCGGGGGCTGCTCCTCGCCCGAGAAGATCCGGTCGAGACCGTCATAGTCGAGACGGACATCCGACCGGATCCTGCTCCGGTAGAAGGAGACCGATTCGACCTCACCCCTGCCCGACAGCAGGATCTCGGTGGTGACCGCGAGCCTCTCGTCGCCGGGCGAGAGCGAGCACTCCCCGGAGCTCAGGACGTGGGGCAGCATCGGCTCGACCGATGTCGGCACATAGACGCTGTTGCCCCTCTCCTCTGCGGCGCGATCGAGCGCCGAGCCCGGCCTGACCCAGGCCGAGACGTCGGCGATGTGGATCCAGAGCCTGACCGAGTCGCCGGCCTGCTCG
>JBJTBP010000074.1:0-9823 GCA_046091385.1 Solirubrobacterales bacterium
GCCTCAGGGGACCTTGTGGACCTCGAACAGGTTGGTCCCGAGGCCCAGGTCGGAGAGCGAGGCGACGATCGCGATCAGGTCACCGGACTTCGCCGCCCCGAACCGGACGGCGACGTCTGCGCATTCGTAGAGCAGGTCGCGGATCTCGTTGGTCGGGGTGTGCTGTACTGGCTCGACCCCGAAATAGACCCGGAGCCGCCTCTGGATCTTGGTCGAGTGGGTGACCGCGAGGATTGGCACCCGGGGTCGGTGGGCTGCGACCACGGCCGCCGTCCGCCCCGAGGCAGTCGGCACGACGATCGAGGTCAGGTCGAGTCGGTAGGCCGAGATCACGGCGCTCTGGGTGACCGACTCCGAGACGTCCATCCCGTGCTGGCTGGTCCTGTTCAGCAGCCACTCCCAGTAGGGGAGCCCCGGCTCGGTGGCCCGGGCGATCTCGTCCATCGTCCGGACTGCATCGACCGGATTCGATCCGACCGCCGTCTCCTCGGAGAGCATCACGGCGTCGGTCCCGTCGGAGATCGCGGTCGCGACGTCGGTCACCTCGGCCCGGGTCGGGCGAGGGGCGCTGACCATCGAGGCGAGCATCTGGGTGGCGGTGATCGAGAGCTTCGACCACTCACCGGCCTGGCTGATCAGGCGCTTCTGGAGGGAGGGCACCTCGGCGATCGGGACCTCGATCCCCAGGTCCCCCCTCGCGATCATGATCCCGGCGCCGACCGACTCGAGGATTCCGTCGAGCGCCTCCTGGTCGGTCGCCTCGGGCTTTTCGATCTTGGCGATCACCGGCATCTCGGAGCCGAGCGATTCCAGACGCTCCGCGACCGGCTTGAGGTCCTCGGCCGACTTGACGAAGGAGACGGCGAGCAGGTCAAGCTCCTGCTCGACCGAGAAGTCGATCCAGCGGAGGTCGGCCTCCGACACCGCCTCGATACCGGTGTCGACCCCGGGGAGGTTGAGCCCCTTGTTCGAGGAGAGCGGACCACCGACCTCGACCAGGGCCTCGACCCCATCCTCGACCTGGCCCTTGACCTTCAACCGGATCGAGCCGTCGGCCATGTAGACGATCGCGCCCTCACCAAGCGACTCGATGATCTCGGCCCTGGGGATCGGGATCCGCTCAGCCGTACCGGACCCCTCGCCGTGGACCAGGGTGACCGTCGAGCCCGGGAACAGGCGAACGACCCCGTCGGGGATGTCCCCCACCCGGAGCTTCGGGCCGGGCAGGTCACCGAGGATCGCCACCTCGCGGCCGACCTCGAGGCTGGCCGCGCGGATGTCGCGGACGATCTGGGCATGCTTCTCCTCGTCGGAGTGGGAGACGTTCAGCCGGAGCACGGCAGCGCCCGCCTCGATCAGGGCGCGCAGGGTCTCGGGGTCCCAGCTCGCCGGTCCGACGGTGGCGACGATCTTCGTCCTTCTGGGGAGGTGTTCGGACATCCTGGGCATTCTGACGACCGCCCGATGCCGGGAGCGATACCGGGGCCGGCGGGGATGGCTCTGCCGGGGGCTCCCGCTACTCGGGCGAGCGGACGACCAGCACGGGCCGGTCGGTCAGGTTGAGCAGCTTGTGGGGGGTTGCGCCGAGTAGTGCCCCCTTCAGTGGTGCCTCGCCTGCCCCGCCGACGATGACCATTCGGGCATCGCGCTCCTCGGCGACCTGGGCCAGGCCGAGTGCCGGGCGGGAGTCGATCAGGACGAGTTCGTGCTCTACTGCCTTGTCGGCGAGCTTCTCGTGCGCCGCGATCTCGAGCTCGGCCCCCATCTCCTTGAGGGTCGCCCGGAGGTCGGCCACTTCTCCCCCGGCCCTTGCGGGCGGTTCGTAAGCGAAGACAAGGACCAGCCGGCAGTCGAGCTCGACGGCTAGCTTGGTCGCCTCCTCCAGCGCGGCGTCGCCACCGTCCCGTCCGTCATAGCCCACCACCATCGTGTTCACCGGCTGCTCCTTTCGGCCAAAGCTTCGAAGGGGCAACCTACCCGGTCGGCCCTTCCTTTCCCCAAGGTCTCTCTCGCTCCCGATGTCCCAATGCCGATCACTGTCCGGCCGGAGCCTTTGCCAGCGCCTCTGGCGAGACGGTCTCTGGCTTACGGGCGAAGTAAGGCTTGGGGGAGATGGCCCTCCAGACGAACATCGCCACCACCCCGACCAGCATGAACCCGACCCCCATGACCAGGGCCGGCGTGACCCCGAGCCAGACGTCCCCTGAGGAAGATGAGTCGGGGTTGGCCAGGTCGAGCACCGAACGGACCAGGACGAAGCCGAGCATGAAGGCGCCGGCCAGGGGGGCGATCCCGATGAAGATCGCCGACTTGAGCTGCTGGGCGCCAGCGAGGACCGTGATCAGCAGGAGCGCAAGCAGCCCCGCACCGATCGGGACCATCAGGTTGAACAGGCTGCCCAGGTCGTAGTAATCCCCCACCCCGCCGACCGTGAGCAGCAGCCCTGCGGCCGCGATCAGGGAGATCGCGGCCGGGATCCAGATGCCGGGCCTGAGGATGTCCTTCCGATAGAAAGCAAAACAGGAGAGTCCGTTGATCGCGTAATAGAAGGCGATCAACAGGCTTAGCGCCTGGAGTGAGTCGAACAGGGAAGCCTGGGCAAACAGGTTGAGCGGCACGTACCAGGCGATCGCCAACACCGCGATCACGATGGTCGAGAAGCCCGGGGTGAAGTAGCGCGGGCTGACCTCACCGAACTTCGGCGGGAAGGCCTTGTGGAAGGCCATCGAGAGGGTCGTCCTGGCGCCGGGCAGGATCGTCGTCTGGGTCGAGGCGAGCGCCGAGGTGAGGACGGCGATCAGGACCAGCTTGTCGAGCGGGGAGCCGAGGATCGGTGTGGCGAGATCATCGAATATCTGCGACTCGATCCCCTGCCTGTCGGCTGCGGCGAAGGCATCGAGCCCGGCATAGGCGACCAGGGCCGTCCCGATCAGGACGTAAGTGAGGACGAGCAGGAGGGTCGAGGCGATCCCGGCCCGACCGGAGGCGTTCGAATCCTCGTTCTCCTCGTTAAGGCTGAGTGAGCTCTCCCAGCCCCAGTAGATGAATACCCCGATCAACAGCCCCCCGGTCAGGGCCCTATTCGAGCTGATATCCCACGGCAGGAACCAAGAGGGCTCGAGACTCGGGTTGGACATCGAGACCTGGACCGAGCCGATCTCGACCGGGTCGGCGGTGACGTCGCCGGTCAGGGCCTTGGCCAACCCAACCCCGGCCAAGAGCAGCAGCCCCCCGATCTGGAACACCGAGAGGACGGTCTGGAAGTTGGCCGCGATCTCGGTACCGATGATGCAGAGCGCCGAGGTGCCGACGATGAAGAGGACGGCAAGGATGGTCACCGCGACCACCGAGCCATGGAGTCCGTCCAGCCCGAACAGGCTGTAGGTGTAGAGGGCGGCAACGTCGGCCAGCGAACCGACCACCAGGATGCCGGTCATCGTCACCGCCCAGCCGGCGATCCACCCTGCCCACGGGCCGAGTGCCCTGGTCACCCAGGTGAATGTCGTGCCGCAGTCCGGGTCGGCCCGGTTCATGTAGTAAAAGCTCGCCGCGATCAGAAACATCGGGATGAAGGAAACGATCAGGGAGGCTGGGGTCTGCAGCCCCACCGCGACGACGATCCCGGCCAGCACCGCAGCCAGCGAGTAAGCCGGGGCGGTCGAGTTCAGCCCGATGATCAAGGTCGAGAAGAAGCCGAGGTTCTTCTTCAGCCCCTTGTCCTGCTCCTCGACGATTACGGCCGGCTCGGCCACTTCGACTCCTCCCTCTCCAATCCCTTGGATCGGGAGCATATAGCCGCCCCAGCCGATTGACAGGCTGGAAACATGGACACCGAGACCGGGATCTACGTTTCCAGTGGGGCGGCGTAGCTACGCCCCCACCATGGGAGACCAGCGACCAAATCTTCCCCGGCGGGCAGCCGCCGAGGGCCTCGCAGCCTTTGCCCTTGTCTTCGCTGGCTGCGGCGCAATCATCACCGATTCCGAGCGCGGTGGGGTGTTGGGAGCAGTCGGGGTAGCCCTCGTCTTCGGGCTCGTGATCATGGCGATGATCTATGCGACCGGCCATCTCTCGGGAGCTCACCTAAACCCGGCGGTGACGATCGCCTTCACCCTGACCCGTCACTTCCCCGTTCGTGACGCCACTGCATACATCACGGCGCAGATCGTCGGTGCAACTGCGGCAGCCTTTGTCCTTCTCTGGGTATGGCCCGCGGCCCCGGCTGATCTTGGCTCCACCGTCCCCTCGATCGAGATCGGAGCCGCGCTCCTCTACGAGACATTGATGACCGCTGTACTGATGTTCGTGATCGTCTCGGTTGCTACTGATTCCCGGGCCGTCGGGGCCGGGGCGGCGATCGCGATCGGCGGCACGGTCGCCCTGGATGCGATATTCGGTGGGCCTTTGACCGGTGCTTCGATGAACCCCGCCCGGAGTTTCGGGCCGGCCCTCGCGTCGGGAACCTGAACAGACTTCTGGATCTACCTGGTCGGGCCGATCGTCGGTGCCTCCCTCGGGGCGTTCGCCTACCAGCTGATCCGAACACCCAGTACCCCCCCAGGGGCCGAACGCTGATGGCCCACGTCCTTTTCGTCTGCCTCCATAACGCCGGCCGCTCCCAGATGAGCGAGGCGTTATTCGAGCGGGAGGCCGGTGGCCGACACTCGGCCGCCTCAGCCGGGAGCCGGGCCGACCCCGAGGGGACGGTCCACCCGCCGGTGATCGAGGTGATGGAGGAGCTGGGGATCGACCTCTCAGACAGGAAACCGAAGCAGCTGACCGACCAGATGGCCCGGGAGGCCGACGTGGTGGTGACCATGGGCTGCGGTGACGAGTGCCCCTTCTTCCCCGGCAAGCGGTACCTCGACTGGGACCTGCCCGATCCGAAGGGACAGGAGACGCAAGCGGTAAGGGAGACCCGCGACGAGGTTGAGGCCAGAGTGAAGGCTCTGGTCGCAGAGCTCGACGGCGAGGGCCCCCCAGACTGAGCGCTACCTCAGGCCGGGGCGACGAAGAGCGACTGGGCCGCGACGCCGACCTGGCCCTCGCGGTCGCCGATCACCGTCGTGGTGATCCCGGTCCCCTCCGGGTCGAGCAGGGTCTCCGAGCGCATCCAGATCGAGTCCCCCACGGGACGGCGGAGCAGGTGGATCGCCATGTCGACGTTGACGAAGATCAGGTCCTTCGGGCTGGCCACGGCCGAGACCCCGCTGCCGGAATCGACGATCAGTGCGACCAGCTCCTCCGGCCTCGTCTCGCGACCCTCGACCAGCGGGGATTTGGGTCTGGCCCAGACGGTTGCCGGTCCGGGCTCCTCGAAGCGACCCTCGACCCAGCCCCACTCGACCGACTGGAGGTAGCCGCTCGACCACCCGGCCGGGTCGATCGTCTCGAGCGGGACCTCGGGCGGAACCTCTGCCTGACCGGTGTCGGGAACCGGGACCCCCTCGATCCGCGAGAGCCACCCGTTCGCCCTCATCACCTCATCGCCCCCGGCGGTCATCACCGCCTCGACCAGGGCGACCCGCCTGCCCGGCCTGACCAGCCGACAGGAAACCTCGACCTCCTCGACCGGGACGGGGCGGACGAACTCGACCACCAACCGGGAGAGGAGTGGATCCCCGGGGGCCTTCTCCCCTTGGGCGAAGTCGAGGATCCGGTGGGCCATCAGGGCGCTCGGAGGGCCGCCGTGCATCATTCCCGGGTGCCACGGCCCGGGTAGGTGCCCGGTCGGCCCGTACCGGCCCTCGCCCGCCGGACTGAAGAACGCATCGGCCACACCCCCACCCTATTCCCCACCGAACCCACCGTTTCACCCCCCTTCTGCCCTTCCGGCGCGGGGTGGTTGGTCCCTTGACGCTCGACCAGCTGCCCTTCGTGCGCGGGAGGTAGACGGGGGATGTGCTCACCGAGGAGGGGACGACGAGGGTGAGTGCGCCCCCGGCTGCCAGGACCCGCGCCAGAAAGTTAGGGGGAGCGGAGAGGGAGGGATTCGAACCCTCGAGAGGACTTGCGCCCCCTACTCGCTTAGCAGGCGAGTGCCTTCAGCCACTCGGCCACCTCTCCGGGAGCGCCGATTCTACGGATTCGGCCTTGGCTCCGGATACGCTCGGGGTACGTGGCGCCGCTACGTCAGGCATACGACTACTACCGAGAGGTCTTCGAGGGGATCGAGGCTCCCTTCGCCTTCGTCGACCTGGATGCGATGTGGTCGAACTCCGACTCGATGCTCGAGCGGGCCGGGGGCGTGACGATCCGACCGGCGTCGAAGTCGCTCCGCTGCCGCTCGGTGATCGACCGGATCCTCGAGCGCGACGACCGCTACCAGGGGGTAATGACCTACACCCTGCCCGAGACCCTCTGGCTGGAAGAGGCCGGGATGGAGGACCTGCTGCTCGCCTACCCGACCACCGACCTCGAAGCCCTGGCCCAGCTCGCGGTAAGGAACGCGGCCAACCCCGAGGGCGCCCCGATCCTCACCGTTGACTGCGTCGAACACCTTGACATGATCGAGTCGGTTCTCGGGCCGACCGCCGGCACCGTCCGCCTCTGCCTCGAACTCGACGCCGCCTGGTGGGCCTTCGGCGAGCGACTGAAGGTCGGGGCCAAGCGCTCGCCGGTCCACTCGGCAGAAGATGCGATCGGCCTGGCCCGGGAGATCGCCGCCCGAGACAAGCTCGAGCTGGTCGCGCTGATGGCCTACGAAGGACAGATATCGGGGGTCGGCGACCGCCCGCCCGGGCGACCGTTCAGGGCCGGCCTGATCAAGTGGATGCAACGGAACTCGATCGAGGAGATCGCCGGGCGTAGGACCGCTGTGGTCGAAGCGCTCAAGGCCGAGGCCGACATCCAGATAGTCAACGGCGGTGGCACCGGCTCGCTCGAGTTCACCTCGAAGGAACCCGAGGTGACCGAGGTCGCGGCCGGTTCGGGCTTCTACGCGCCCAACCAGTTCGACCACTACTCCTGGTTCTCGCTCACCCCGGCGGCCGCGTTCGCGATCCCGGTGGTCCGGAGGCCCGGCCCGGGGGTGGTGACCGGACTCGGCGGTGGCTACCTCTCCTCCGGCGCCCCCGGCCCGGCCCGGATGCCGAGCCCGTGGCTGCCCGAGGACCTGACCCTCGACAGGGAGGAGGGTGCGGGCGAGGTCCAGACTCCCCTGATCGGCCCGGCTGCCGACCGGCTCCAGATCGGCGACCCGGTCTTCATGCGACACAGCAAGGCTGGCGAGCTCTGCGAGAGGTTCAACTCGCTCTACCTGGTCGAGGGTGGCGAGATCGTCGACCAGGTCCCGACCTACCGCGGCGAGGGCAAGGCCTTCCTCTAGGGCTAGGGCCCGAGTACCCGCTCGAGGTAGGCGTTGGTGAAGGTGCGCTCCGGGTCGAGGCCGTCCCTCACCGCCTGGAATGCATCCCACTCGGGGTAGAGCGGGGCCAGCTCGGCCGCAGTCCGGGTGTGGTGCTTGCCCCAGTGGGGCCTTCCGCCCCGTTCGGTGAAAATTGGCTCCAGTTCACGGAACCAGGGCTCCCATTCGGCGCTGGCGTGCTGGTGGACGGCTACATATATAGAGGGCCGCTCGAAGGAAGGGCTCAGCATCGCCTGATCCGGCCCCAGAACCCGGCACTCGACCGGCATTCCCAAAGGCATCCGCCGCTCCTCGATCGTCTTCAGGACCAGGGCGAGTGCCTCCAGCCCCTCCTCCCTTGGCAGGCAGTACTCCATCTCGTTGAACCGGATCGACCTCTGGTTCACGAACAGCCGGTGGGCCGTGTCGGTCTGCTCCCCTTGCGCCATGAAGCGGGACGAGAACCGGGCCACCCCCGGGATCGCCTGGGGGAAGTGACCGAGGCCGCGGAGCAGCACGTCCCCGATCCCGTTCTCGATCACCTGATCGGAGATGAACTTCTCGACCTCGCTGCGCGGCTGGGGCTCGCGGTCGGTCCGGTTGCGCCGGAGGGTGAGCGCGGTGTCGGAGTAGGGGAAGACGAAGAACTCGAAGTGGTCGTTCTCGGCCGCCAGGCGGTCGAACTCCGCCAGGGCCTGATCGAGCGGCATCGGGATGTCCTCCCGGTGGAGGTTGAAGGCCGGGACGGCCTGGATCGTTGCCGCGACGATCACCCCGAGCGAGCCAATCGCGATCCGGGCAGCCCGGAGCAGCTCGGCGTCGCCCTCGTCGATCGTCAGTACCTCGCCCGCTGCGGTCACCAGGTCGATCTCGACCACCTGGGCGGCCAGGTTCTGGAAGTCCTCCCCCGTTCCGTGGGTCCCGGTCGAGAACCCGCCGGCCAGAGTCTGGCAATCGATGTCGCCCAGGTTGGGCAGGGCTAGGCCCAGGTCGTCGAGCTCGCCTGCGAGGTCCTCGAGGACGGTCCCGGCCAGGACCTTCACCCGGCCGGTCCCCCGGTCGGCATCCAGTACCCCGGAGAACCCGGAGAGGTCGATCATCACGTCGTCGGTCATCGGTGCCCCGGTGAACGAGTGGCCCGAGCCTGCGACCGTCACCTGGCGCCCGGCAGAGGCGGCGATCCCGACCATGTCGACCAGCTCACCCCGGCTCAAGGGGCGCTCGATCACCCGCGGTCGGCACTCCTCCCCGGCCCAGTTCTTCCAGACCGCCTCCGACCTGCGTCCGATCATCGGCAGGGCCATCACTTGCCCCCCGTCGCTGGGAGGGGTTCGGCGTCGGACGGTCGGGGGTCGGCGATCGGCCGGACCAGCACCCAGACCGCCCCGAGCAGGACGATCATCACCACTGCCGGAAGTGCGTAACCCGCCACCCCGGCAAGGTATCCGGCCCCGACCGCACCGACCATCTGTCCACCGCCCCAGGCCACATTTGCGCTGCCGGCGGCGTAACCCTGGTTGAGCCCAGCGGCCGTCGCCCGGTCGGTGATCAAAGTCGAGGCGGGGGTGAAGGCAAGGCCCGCCCCGAAGGCGACCAGCACCACCCCGAGCAGGATCATCGGGAGCAGCTCGAAGAAGCCGACCACCGCGATCGCGGCCGACATCACGACCAGGCCGGCCAGGTAAGGGATCTTCCTGCCGACCCGGTCGCTGAACCGACCGACGAACGGGCCGACGAAGGCCTCGATCAGGGAGCCGCCGGCGAAGGCACCGGCGATCATCCATGGGGTGGCGCCGAGGTCGTCCAGGCGGAGTGGACCCAGGACGACGATCATCCCGAAGGCAGCCGAAGGGCCGGCCAGGACCAGCACGGTCCGGGTCAGGCGGGCCCGCCGGGCCGCCTTGATCGCCTCGTTTACCTCCTGGCCCTCGACCTCGGCGACCGAAGGGATGGTCATCGCGAACAGGGCGATCACCACTGCCAGCACCAACACCGCACTGAACACCGGACCGGTGCCGACCTCGTGGGCGACCGCGCCGATCGGGGAACCGAGCATCTCGCCGCCCACCGCGGCGGCGATCACCGTGCCCATCACCTGGCCGCGGCTCTCCCTCGGGGCAGCCGAGATCACCCAGCTGATCGCCCCGGCCCACATCAGCGCCCCGAAGGCCCCTTGGAGAAAGCGGGCACCGTCGAGCAGGGCGATCGAATCGGCCCAGCCGAAGATCGTGCTGAACAGTCCGACCCCACCCAGCCCGATGATCGTCGCCCTGCGCGGTCCGTAACGGGCCGCGATCCAGCCGGCCGGCAGGGCGAGGACCACCGCCCCGGCCGCAAAACTGCCCGAGAGCACACCGACCGCCGCATCGCTCAGGCCGAGCTCGTCCCGGTAGCTCGGGAGGAGCGGGGTCAGGACCGCGAAGAAGGTGGTCTCCATGAAGACAACCGAACAGGCCAGGACGAGCAGGCGTCGCATTC
>JBJTBP010000075.1:0-2390 GCA_046091385.1 Solirubrobacterales bacterium
CGGGATGATGCAGTCGGTCAAGGTCGTGAAGTAGCGTGACCGCGCCCTTTCCGAGCCGGAGACGGTGCTGACACTGTCTCGGACCTTCACGCCCTCCTCGATCCCGAACCCCTAAGACAGCGCGGCGAGCAGGCTCTCCGGCGTTCCAAGTGCGACCTGGCGCGGATCGGCACTGAAGTCGTGCTCGGTCCGCAGGTCATAGAAGGCACGCAGCTCGGTCGACTCGATCACCTCGTCGATCCGTGAATGGCGAACGGCCTCCTGGTCGCTTACGCCGGCGACCATCTCCTCGAACGCCGAGGCGTCGATGTCGACAAAGCCGACGCTGAGGATCTCGCGATCGTCGGTCAAGGAAACCGAGTTGAAGACCCGGGCGGGAACGCCGAATCCCTTGTCGGCCTCCCAGGCGGAGATGAAGTCATCGAAGGTGACGCCCTCCTTGAGCCGCCTCCGAAAGACCGCTACCAGCACGGGATCCTCGGGGCGGTGGGTGACCCTTGTCGATGGCCGTTCATCCTGCGGTGACCGCGGCCCAGAAGCGGTCGCTCTCGGCAGGTAGGGCCTCGACCATCCACCACTCCGTGATCAGCCCATCGCTGACCGTGCAGAGGTGGGCGGCAAAGTTGTGGAGTTTCTCCCCGGATGGTGCGCTTGCCTTCACCTCGGCCATCGCGAGCACCTGGCCCGGGGCGGGCTCAGTCGCGTTGGTCACCTCGATCGAGAGCTCCGCTGCTCCGTAATCGACCGAACCGATCCGCCCGAGGAGCTCATTCTTGCCGTCGATCAGATCGGCGCCGCCCTCGGCATTGGTGATGTGGGCAGCCACTCCCTCGTCGAGCAGGGCGCCCATCGCCTCGGCATCGACCGCGGCAAAGGCGGTGACGAAGTCCCGGACGACGCGCTGGGGATCAGAGGCCACGGGCCGACCCTACGCCACCCAGAGGTAGCGGGCAACCCGGGCACCTCGCCCGCCTGCCCTTGCATTGGCCCACGGGATCTGAATAGATTCAACCGATGACTGACGACTTCAGCCGGTTCCAGAACCCACTCACCGTCGAGACCCCGCCGCCGCCGATCCCGCTGTTCGAGGACTTCGGCCTCTCCTACGGCATGCTCAACACGATCGGCGCCTGCTCCTACGGCGCCGCCGAGTACGGGGAGGTCGCGACCGTCTGTAGACGGATCAACGACCGCGGGCCGAGCATGCTCACCTATTACGAGGAGTTCGAACGGGAGGGCAAGCGACTCGCAGCCCTGGCTTTGGAAGAGGCGAAGGCCGGCCACCAACAGACCGCCCGGGAAGCCCACCTCCGCGCCGCCACCTATTACGCCCAGGCGCTCTTCAACGTGCTGGCCACCTCGAGCGACGAGGACTTGGTCACGATGGCAGGTGGCGGCGCAGTCACGGCCGATGCCCGCCGCAAGGAGCGAGGGGTCTACGAGTCGGTCCGAAACAACTGGGAGAAGGCCGGCGCCCTGATGACCCCGGCGATGGAGTGCATCGACGTCCCCTGGGAAGGCTCGGACGTACCGCTGCCGGCCTGGTTCCTGAAGGCCGAGGCCGACGACGAACCCCGCCCGACGGTCCTCTTCGTAAACGGCTCCGACGGCCAGGCGGTCGAGATGTGGGGGACCGGGATCGCGGCCGCCCTCGAACGCGGCTGGAACGCCCTGATCTTCGACGGCCCCGGCCAGGGCAGCATGCTCTTCCAGCACGACCAGACATTCATCCCCGAGTGGGAGCAGGCGGTAAAGCCGATGGTCGACTGGCTGGAGGGGCGAGACGACGTCGACCCGAAGGCGATCTTCATAAGCGGCTGGAGCTTTGCCGGCTACCTGATCCCCAGGGCGCTCGCCTTCGAGCCGCGGGTCCGGGCGGCGGCGGTCGATCCGGGCGCGCTTTACGTAGGGATCTCCTGGACCGGCCCGCTTTCAGAGTTCCCCGGCCTGCTCGACCAGTTCGCGGCCGGGGAGATGGACCAGGTGGACGCAGAGTGGGCAGGCTTCACCGCCCAGGTGCCGCCCGACAAGCAGGCCGGCTTCGCCAAGCGACTCGAGCTCTACCCGGGGGAGACCTTCTCCCAGAAGTACTCCCAGATCGTCAGGTACGACAACTCGGACGTGGTCGGGCAGATCACCTGCCCCGTGCTGGTCGGCGACAACGAGGTCGAGCAGTTCTTCCCCGGCCAGGCAAAGCCCCTGCTCGAGGCCCTAACCCAGGCCGAGGGCAGCAAATACATCAAGTTCACCAGCGCAGACGGCTCCCAGTACCACTGCGAGCCGATGGCCTACCGCCGCCGGAACGCGGCGATCCTCGACTTCTTCTCCGACTTGCTCTAGGTGGGCCGGGGCGCCGTTCGGGCGCCCCGTCGCCTACCCCGGCCCCCGCC
>JBJTBP010000076.1:0-6563 GCA_046091385.1 Solirubrobacterales bacterium
CGGGACCTCCTCCACCCGCAGGCCTGCCCTGACCGCGCGCTGGAGCGATTCGACCTCGGCGAAGTCGGGCGAGTAGTACTCGCCGAACAGCTCCATGGCACGGCGGTTTCCAGCCCTCATCCCGCTCGTCGTGTCGGTGAACCGCTGCCGGGTGGCGAAGCTCAAGGCGTACCTGAACAGGTTGGTGCCGATCCGGCGGGCCCGGGAGGGGCGGTAGTCCTCTGCCTCGGCGAGGTCCGGGTCCCGGTAGCGGGAGCCGATCACCAGGTCGGCCCGGTCTGCCTCGACCTCGGCCAGCAGGCGGACCACTTCCGCCGGGGGGTGCTGGCCGTCGCCGTCGAGGTGGGCGAACTTCTCGAAGCCGTGCTTCAGACCGAACAGGTAGCCGGTCTGGAGGGCGGCACCGAGACCCTGGTTGACCGGCAGGGGAGCGACGATCGCCCCGGCAGCACGAGCCGTCCGGGCCGTCCCGTCGCTCGAGCCGTCGTCGACCACCAGCACGGTGGCGCCGGGGATGTTCTCCCGGACCCCTTCGATCACCGCCGTGATCGACTCTTCCTCATCGAAGGCCGGGATGAACACGAGTGTGCCCAACTGGTTCACCGGCGGGATTCTCGCACGGGTCCCGGCCCCGGTCGGAATGGAGCCCGGGCTGGAATATCCTCCACCCGGAATGGAAGGAAGGGCCGGGAGGCCGAAGCGGCGGCACATCGGGATGAGGATCTGGCTGGTTGCCGGGTTCACCCTGGTCGGTGCCCTGACCGCGGGCCTGGTCTACCTGTTCGTCATCGATGCGAGCGGCGACGTGATCCGCGAGCGGGCGACCGACTTCGCTGCCGGCCAGACCGTCGCTCTGGCCGACAGCCTCGAGTCCCCGGACGTCGACCCGGCCGAGCGGGTCAAGGCGAGTGAGGATGCCGGTTCCTCGATCTGGTACTTCGACTCGGGCGGCGGACTTATCGCCCCCGAGAACAAGGAGTTCCCCGAGGGGGCCACATACCTCGAGGCTCTCGACACGGCCCTGGCCGGCGACCGGACCACGACCGAGGTCGATGGTGGGGAGGTGGTCGTGGTCGGGACCCCGGCCTTCAACAGCTCAGGTGAGTCGGGTGCACTGGTCGGCCGCTATTTCAGGCCGGCCCTGTTCCAGAACTCGCTCGACCGGATTCGGGCCGAGGCACTCAGGGCGGCGATCCTGGCGATGCTGATCGGAACCGCAGTCGGCCTGGCGATCGCCTCGCTGATCACTGTCCGGCTGAAGCGGCTGGCAACCCAGGCCGACCAGCTCGCTGCCGGCGACTTCGAGGTGGGCCTGCCGGTCTATGGCCGTGACGAGATCGGTGACCTGGCCCGCTCGCTCGAATCGCTCCGGCTTGCGCTCAAGGAGAGCTTCGGCGTGCTCACCGCCGACCGCGACAAGCTGACCGCGATCTTCGACGGCCTGAACGACGCGGTGATCGTGATCGACGAAGAGGGCCCGGTCCGCTTCTACAACTCGGCCGCGGCCCGCCTGCTCTCCGAGGATGGCTCACCTCCCCCAGCGGTATCGGCCTCGGTCAGGCGGGCGACCCGGGAGGGGTTCGCCGCACACCCGGCTCTCCGGATGGGCGACCGCGCCTACGCCCTCCAGGCCCGGGCGCTGCCGGACGAGGGCGCAGTCCTGGTGGTCTTGAGGGATCGGACCGACGAGATGCGGAAGGAATTCGCCGAGCGCGACTTCGTGAGCAACGCGGCCCATGAGCTCCGGAACCCGCTCGCTGGGATCTCGGGCGCGATCGAGGTACTCCGGTCGGGAGCGAAGGACGACCCCGAGGCCCGCGAGCACTTCCTCGAGCGCCTGGCCGAGGACGCCGACCGGATGACCAGACTCACCCAGTCGCTGCTCACCCTCGCCCGGGTCGAGGCACTCGGCTCCGGGGAGATCGGGGTGGTCGACCTCGAGGCGGCGGTTGACGACGTCAGGGAGGCAGTCGAGCCCCCGCCCGGGATCGAGTTCGAGACGGAGGTAACCCGGGGCCTCAGTGCGAGTGCCGACCCGACCCTGATCCGCCAGGTCGTGATCGGGCTGGTGACCAACGCCTTCAAGAACACGCCTGCACCGGGCCGGGTCACGGTCCGGGCGACCGAGGCCGGTTCCGGCGAGGTCCTTCTCGAGGTCTCCGACACCGGTTCCGGAATCCCCCAGGCCGAGCTCGACCGGGTCTTCGAGCGGTTCTACCGGCGGACTGAATCCCGCGCCCAGGAAGGCTTCGGGCTGGGCCTGGCGATCGCCCGCCGGAGGACCGACGTGATGGGCGGGGAGATGGGGGCAAGTTCCGTCGAGGGCGAGGGAAGTACATTTTGGGTCAGGCTTCCGCTCGCCGAACAGAGCGGGACCCCAGTCGCATGAACCACACCGCCGGAAAGATCCTCATCGCAGACGACGAGCCCTCGGTCAGGGATTCGGTCGGCTACGCACTCGATCAGGAGGGCTTCGACGTCGACGGCGCGGTCGACGGCGACGACGCTGAGGCCAAGCTTGCAGGGGACTTCGACTACGACCTGCTGATCCTCGACATCATGATGCCCGGCAAGTCGGGCCTCGACCTCTGCCGGGAGGTGAGGAGCCGTTCGGCCGTGCCGATCATCCTCCTGACCGCGAAAGATGCTGAGGTCGACAAGGTCGTCGGCCTGGAGGTAGGGGCGGACGACTACGTGACCAAGCCGTTCTCGGTCCGGGAGCTGCTCGGTCGGGTCCGGGCGCAGCTGAGACGCCGGGAGCTCGACCGGCCGACGACCGGGGAGGCCTCCCGGATTCGCTCCGGCCCGGTCTCGATCGACCTCGCCCGCCACGTCGTGACGGTGGACGGCAAACCGGTCAACCTGACCCGCTCCGAGTTCCAGCTGCTCCGTCTGCTCGCCGCCCGCCCCGGGGAGGTCTTCCCCCGGGCAAAGATCATGGAGGAGCTCTGGCAGACCGAGTACGAGGGGGACGAGCGGGCCTGCGACGTCCACATCTCGAACCTCCGCCACAAGGTCGAGGAGGACCCCCAGCGGCCGAAGCTGATCCTCACCGTTCGCGGGATCGGCTACAAGTTCTCCGAGGCATGAGCCCGACCCCGCTCGATCAGCTCGACCTGCCCGAGTTCCCGATGCCCGGCCCCGAGATCCGGGGTGAGGCATGGCACGAGATGATGGACGGGATCATCGAGGAGTCGGCCGAGGGCGACGTCTGGCTGGCCCGCAACCCGATCGCCACTTTGGTCGCCGACCGGGAGGCCGGCGAGTTCTTCCTCCGCTCCCGCTCGGCCCGCTTTCCCGGCGAGTACCTCTACGAGGCCTTCGGGATAACCGAGGGCCCACTCCATGAGCAGATTCGCCACAACCTGCTGAATACCGAGGGCGACAGCCATCGGAGGCTGCGCGGCCTGGTCAACCCGTCGCTCACCCCGAAGGCGGTCGAGAAGTACCGCCCGGCGATCCGGGAGTTCCTGGCCGAGCTCTGGGACCGGCTGGATGGGGCGACCGAGTTCGACTTCGTCGAGGCGATCGCAAAGCCCCTGCCGGCCCTGACGATCGCCCGGGTAATGGGGGCACCGCCCGAAGATGCCCCGAAGCTCTGGGACTGGTCCAACTGGATCCAGCAACAGTTCGATCCGGTCGCCCTGGCCGACCCGGGCGTGCTCGAGACGATCCAGGGCAAGGTGGTCGAGTTCCACGACTGGATCCGCCCGATGGTTGCCGCCAAGCGGGGCGATCCGGGTGACGACATGGTCACCGAGCTGATCGCCGCCGAGGAGGAAGGGGAGAAGCTGACCGACGTCGAGCTCGAGAACCTCGTCCTCAACGTGCTGGTCGGCGGGGTGGACACCACCCAGAGCCAGCTCTCCCACATCGTCCGCTTGCTCGCCCTGCATCCGGACCAGTGGCAGGCGCTACGGGCCGACCCCGAGACCCTCGTCCCGAGGGCGGTCGAGGAAGGGATCCGGTACGAGCCGATCACCCCGTTCACGGCCCGGATGCTGACCGAGGAGGTCGAGTACCGCGACGTCGTCTTCCCCGAGGGAACGCCGCTGATCATCTGCGCCTACACAGCCAACCGGGACCCGGCCGTCTTCCCCGACCCGGGGGAGTTCGACATCACCAAGGACCCGGCAGGGACCCGCACTTTGACCTTCGGGGCCGGGATCCATTACTGCGCCGGGACCAACCTGGCCAAGCTCGAGCTGAACGAGGCCCTCACCTTCCTCGCCGATCGGGTGGACTCATTCGAGATCGCATCCGAGCCTCTCTACGCATCCCCGGTCGGGATCTACGGGATCGATTCGCTCGAGCTCCGGATCACCCCGGCGCCAGTCCCGGCCTGATCAGGTCGAAGGACTTGCCGTAGGCAGGTCCCTCGGCCAGAGGATGAGGGCAGCCGCCACGGTCCCGGCTGCGGCCGCCCCGAGGACGGCCGAGGCACCGGTTACCCCGAGCACCACCCCGAGGGCACCGGCCACGGGGTAGGCGACCAGCCAGGCCCCGTGGGAGACCGAGAACTGTGCCGCAAAGAGCGAGGTCCGCTCCTCGGGCGAGGCGATCCGGGTCAGCACCCGGCCGATCGGCGTCTGGACCAGCGAAAGACCGACTCCGAGAAGGACCCAGACCGCGGCCAGGGCGACCACACCACCGACCAGGTAGCCCAGCCCGAGGCCGATCGGCAGGAGGCAGGCTCCCCCGATCAGGACCGTCCGCTCGTCCAGCCGTTCGAGGATCCGCGGCACCAGTACGGCGGCGACCGTCGCCCCGGCCCCGGAGGCTGCCAGGGCGAGGCTCATCTCGACGTCGGTCCCACCGAGGAACTCCTTGACGAAGACGACCGTGTTGACCAGGACCATCGATCCGGCCAGGGCGACCGTCGCGTTCAGTGCGGCGATCCCGCGCAGGGCAGGGCGACTCCGGAAGAGCTCGAGTCCGGCGGTGGTCAGCTTCCAGTCGCGGCCCCCTTCCTGGCGGCCTTGCCTCGAAGGGACTGCGGTCCGGACGATCAGGAGCGCCGAGGCGAGGAAGGTCAGGGCGTTCAGGGCGAACAGCGAATCGAACCCGGTGAAGGTGAGGAGGAGTGCGGCGATCAGTGGGCTGCCCAGGTTCTCCAGTTCGTAGGCGATCCGAGAGAGCGAGAGGGCCCGGGTATAAGTCGGCTCGTCCTCGAGCACGTCGGGGATCACCGCCTGGAAGGTCGGGGTGAAACCGGCCGAGAAGGCACTGAGGGCAAAGACCAGCACGTAGACCTGCCAGACCTCGGTGACGAACGGGATCAGGACGACGATCACTGCCCGGATCAGGTCGAGGCCGACCATCAGCCGCTTGCGGTCGGTCCGGGAGAACAGCCCGGCCGCCAGGGGGGCGATGAAGACGTAGGCAACCATCTTCAGGGCGAAGGCGATCCCGAGGACCAGGCCCGCATCGGCCCCGGCCAGCTGGAAGGCAAGCAGTCCGAGGGCGACCGTCCCGGCACCGGTGCCGACCAGGGAGAGGACCTGGGCCGAGAAAAGCCTCCGGTAACGCCGGTCGGAGAGGGGGTTGTCGCCTGGGTAGGACAAGGTGGAAGGGCCTCCGCCTAGGTTAGGGACCGGGTCATTCCCAGCCCTGCGTGCTTGACGGCCGCAGGGCAGTCAATAATGCTTCCCGAATCCGGCGGCGCCCGCCACCGGTCCAGCGATGAGGGGAGAGGCCGGTGGAACAGGCAGCAGCAAGCAAGGGTAAGGGGCGTTCGATCCTCGACGCGGTCATGGGGAACCCGCTGGTCGGACTAGCTCCGTGGATCCTCTACTCGATCGTCGAGGGACCGGGGCGCCTGGAGCTCTCGGCGGCTATTGCCCTCGGGCTGGCCCTGCTCGTCTTGGTCATCAACTGGCTTCGCGGTTACTCGCCGAAGGCGCTCGAGTTCGCTGACGTCGTCTTCTTCGGGGCCCTGGCGATCGTGGTCGCCTTCGCCTCGGCCGACACCCGGAGCTGGCTCGAGCTCTGGGGCGGCGAGGTCGCCAACGGAGCCCTTTTCGTATTCGCCCTCGGCTCGGTGGTGATCCGCCAGCCGTTCACCCTCCAGTACGCCAAGGAGGACGTGCCCGAGGAGATCTGGAGCACGCCCGAGTTCCTGCGGGTGAACTACCTGATCTCCTGGGTCTGGGTCATCGCCTTCGGGATCGAGGCCGCATCAGGGCTATTCGGTGACGCCGTCCTCGACAACTCGAACAACATCTGGACCGGCTGGATCATCCAGACCCTGCCGATGATCATGGCCGCCCAGTTCACGATCTGGTACCCGGCCAAGCTCGAGGCCGTCCGTGAGGGCCGGGAGGAGACCGCCCCGGGTACCAGGGAGCTCTTCGCCACCTTCACCCCCTGGATAACCGTGATCGGGGTGCTCACCCTGTTCATGGGCGGTGCCCCCGAATGGCTGAGCATCGCCTTCATCGTGATTGGGGTGGTCCTGACCAAGATCCTCTCCGACGACGAAGACCCAAAGCCGGCCCCGGCCGGTTAGGTCGAAGCCGGTAAGCGGACCTCGCGGTGGGGGCGCCCCGCCCCCCCCCCCAGGG
>JBJTBP010000077.1:0-16702 GCA_046091385.1 Solirubrobacterales bacterium
AAAGGGCACGGGCCTGACCTTTTCGGTCGACGAGCGGGGAACCGCCGATGCCGACTACTTTCGGGTCGTCGAGAAGGGCAGGCGCTCGATCCGGAAGTTCGCCGGCTTCTCCGAATGGACCACGCACATCGGGTTCAACACCGTTCGCTTCGGCGCACGGACCAAGTCCTTTCGGGCTCAGCCCGGCAGGTACGTGGCTCTGTTTCGGGTGACCGATCCCTCCGGGAACTCGACCCGGCCCGTGGTGCTCGCCTTCGAAGTCAGGGCACCCGGACCGGTACCCCGAACTCAGTCCTCCGGGTAGCCCTCGTCCCCAGGGACCAGGATCCGGAATTCCCGTTCGTCGCCGACGACCTTTGGGAGGATCGGTTGGCTGGCGGAGGAGTCGTTCCGGGCCGCCTCTATCGCGGTCTGCGAGTCCCGGTGGCCGGAGATCGCCTCGAGCTGCTTCAGGGTCGGGAAGTGGAGTTCGAGTTCATCGCGTTGCTGAAGTTCCAGGGCTGCCGATGGCCTGAGCCACTGGCCGGCAGTCATCTCCTCGCCATCGGGTCGCACCTGTGCGCCCGGAGGCGACTGGCCGAGGAAAAACCAGGTGTCGAAGCGGGTCTGGATCACCTCGGGCGTTATCCAGCGGGCCAGGGGACCCAGCTCGGCCTCCGGATGGAGCTCGATCCCGGCCTCCTCGGCCAGGTCCCTTCGGGCACAGTTCGCAAGGCCAGCCTCGCCCTCTCCATCCTCGGGATCGAGAGCCCCTCCCGGGAAGACCCAGACCCCTGGCATGAAGCTCGCCGCTTCCGTTCGCTTGAGCAGCAGCACCTCGAGGGAGCCGTCGTCCTCGCTGTCGCGCATCAGGACGACCGTCGCCGCCGGCCTCGGCTTAGATGGAGCGCCGTGGTTCACAGCCTCGGCGGGGCCGGGCTCGGGGAGGGAGGGCACCGGTGCAGGGTAACGATGCGGCCTGCAGTCGGCTTTCTCCCGGGCGAGGTACTCTGACCTTCGATGAACGAAGCGACCTCAACCTCCGATCGCTGGATATGCGACGCCTGCGGCTGGATTTACGATCCGGCCGAAGGGGATCCCGATGGCGGGATCCCAGCTGGCACCCCCTTCGCCGAGATACCCGAGACCTGGTTCTGTCCGGTCTGCGGTGCGACCAAGGACGACTTCTCGCCCTACGAGGGCTGAGCGGCAACCCTCGGGAATCCGCGCCCCCGGGGGCTAGAATTCGCTTCATGAAGGGCAAGGAATGCCTCCCGGGTCGCAGGGGTTTGGTCTTGCTGGGTCTGGCGGCGGCGGCCCTGCTGTCGGTCGGTCCCGCAACCGCGACCGCTGCCCAAGCCGAGCAGTCGATCATCAAGGTCAAGCCCTACGGGCTGAAGAACAACAAGGTGAAGATCATGGGCCGGGTAACCATCGCCGGAAGCCTGGAGCCGTGGCGACCGGACCAGAAGGTGAGGGTCTTCTTCTACCGCGACGGAAAGAAGGCCTCCTCGAAGCTCCTCCCAGTCGCCAAGGGCGACGGGAACTGGGGGACGTTCAAGACCAAGCACCTGGTCGATCTCGGGGGGAAGCATGCAGTCCAGGCTCGCTACTACGGCCGGGAAGGTGACAGCCCGCTAAAGCCCGACTCGACCTCACGGAAGGGGTGGGGGGTCCGGTACCCGTCGCTGTCTCGCGGCCAGTGTGGAAAGGTGGTCGGCGGCTTCCGGGAGGCCCTTAACAGGATGGCCTTCGTTCCGGCCAAGTCGAAGTGCTTCAACGGCAAGATGGAGAGGGCCGTGCTCGCCTACCGGAAGTTGAACGGGATGGGCAGGAGCGCCAAGGCCGGAAAGCGGGTGGTCAAGAGCGTGTTCAGCCTCAAGGGTCGCTACCGGGTCAGGAAGCCGGAACTCGGGGACCACGTCGAAGCACCCCTCTCGAGGCAGGTTCTGGTCTTTTCCAAAGGGAAGAAGCCCTACGCGATCTTTCCGATCGCAAGCGGAGCCCCGGCCACCCCGACCATCCTCGGGGTGTACTCCTTCTACTGGAAGCTGCCCGGGTACAACGCGATCGGGATGTACTACTCGTCCTTCTTCATCCGCGGCTACGCGATCCACGGCTACAAGTCGGTGCCGAACTACCCGGCATCCCACGGCTGCCTGCGGACCTTCATCGCCGACCAGCCAAGGATCTACCGCTTGACCAGGATCGGGATGCCGATCTATACCTTCGGCGATGCCTTCTCCCCCTATCGCCTCGTCCGCGGACTGCCGAACCCGGCGAAGTTCGACTGAGGCCGGATACCGGGGGCGAGGATCCTCTCGCCGTGCCCCCCTGGACCGGGCGGCCGGTTTCCTATCCTCAGGGAATGCTGATCCTGCTGCCCCCTTCCGAGGGAAAGTCCGAGCCGCCGAGCGACGGCAAGCCGGCCGAGCTGGACCGCCTGGTCTTCGCGGATGTCCTGACCGAGGCGCGTGAAGGCCTGCTCGACGAACTGGTCGGGCTGCCGAAGCTCGACCGGGGTGAGGCGGTCTCGATTCTGGGGATCTCTCCGGGCCAGGCCGCCGACGTCGATCGCGATGCCGCCCTTCGGAAGGCCCCGGCGGCCCCGGCATCCGAGGTCTACACCGGGGTCCTTTACGACCGCCTCGACCTTCCCGGGCTGTCCGCCCGGGCCCGGAAACGGGCATCGAAGCACCTGTTGATCGCGAGCGGCCTCTGGGGACTGGTCCGACCGGACGATCGGATTCCCAATTACCGCTTCCCCGCCAAGGCCCGACTCCCCGGGGCCGGTCCGCTGCCGAAGTTCTGGCGGGAACCCCTCGCGATGGCCCTCGAGGGGGCTGGATACGACGAATCGGGAGAGACCGTGCTCGATATGCGCTCGGCCGCCTACTCCTCGGCCTGGAAGCCGAAGGAAGCCCGGCTGGTCCCGGTTCGGGCCTTCACCGAATCGGGTGGCACGCGAAAGACCGTCTCCCACATGGCCAAGGCGACTCGCGGCGAGGTTGCCCGAATCGTTCTCACCGCCGCCAGGATGCCCGAGGGGGCCGAGGAGGTTGCCGACCTACTCTCATCGACCGGGTTGACGGTCGAGCTCTCCGATGATGGCCTCGACGTGATCGAGGCCGGATGAGCGGGCTCCCCGGCCACCAGGCGGCCGGGGCGGCATCGGTCCTCATCCTGGCCGGAATAGCCCTCGCGATACTCGGTAGCGGGGGCCCGGGTGGCAGCCGGGCGGCCGTCTCCCCGTCGGAGGGCCTGTCACTCGGGCAGCTCGCGGGCCAGCGCATGGTCGCCGGGTTCGAGGGGAGGAACCTGCCCGGGCGACTCCGAAAGGCGATACGGCAGGGTCGGGTCGGAGGGGTAATCCTCTTTGCCGACAACCTCCCGAGCCGGAGAGCCGCCAGGAAGCTGACCCGCCTGATCCAGGCGATCCCCCGTCCCCGGCCGCTCCGCCGCTTTCCACTCCTGGTAATGACCGACCAGGAGGGGGGACTCGTCAAGCGGCTCCCGGGGGCACCCAACGCATCGGCCGCCGAGATGGGAAGGAGGGGCCCCGCATACTCGAAGCGGCAGGGCATCCAGACTGGCCGGAACCTCCGGAATGTCGGCATCAACATGGACCTTGCCCCGGTACTGGATGTTGCCCGGCCAGGGGGTGACATCTTCGCGACCGACCGCGCCTTCGGCACGACGGTCGCCCGGGTCGAGCGGACCGCGATTCCGTTCGCGGTCGGAGTCGAATCGGCCGGTGTCGCGTCGACCGCGAAGCACTTCCCCGGGCTCGGCAAGATCCGGGTCAACACCGATTTCGCGGTTCAGCGGGTCGACTCGAGTCGGGCCGCGCTCCGCCAGGTGGATGAGGCTCCCTACCGTCCCTTTACTGAGGCCGGTGGGGATGCGGTGATGGTCGGCACGGCGATCTATCCGGCTTTCGGTGGACGGCCGGCCGCCTTCAACGCCAGGATCGTCAAGGGTGAGCTGCGCCGCCGGATCGGCTTCGGGGGGGTGACGATCACCGACGCCCTGGGGACCGTGGCTGCCACGGCCTTCGGCGGTCCGAGGAAGACCTCTCTCGCCGCGGCCCGCGCCGGAATGGACCTGCTGCTGTTCGGTGACACCGAGTTTCCATTGAGGGGCCAGGACGCTCTCAAGGGCGGGCTGGTCGGAGGTCGTCTGGACAGGGCGGAGTTCCGGGATTCGGTGGACCGGATCCTTGACTTGAGGAAACGGCTGGGGCGCTAGGTCAGCGACCCTTCCAGCGGGGCTTGCGCTTCTCGGCGAAGGCGGCGATCCCCTCCCGGAAATCCTCCGAGTCGAAGCAGGCCTCCCGCATCTCGACAAGCTCCCTTTCCAGCTCGGGGCTCGGGCCGGTGCCGGCCATCAGCGCCTCGATGATCCGCTTGTTGCCCCTCATCGAGAGGGGCGCATTCGCGGCGACGGTCTCGGCGAGGGAGAGCGCCTCGTCCTCGAGCGAGCCAGGGTCGGTGACGCGGTTTACCAGGCCGAACTCCTCGGACCTCTCCGACGGGAAGTTCTCACCGGTGAGGAACAGCTCCCTGGTCCGGGCCGGTCCGACCACCTCGAGGAACTTGGCGATCCCGGTGTGGCTGTAGACCAGCCCCAACCTTGCCGGGGGCATGCCCATCTTCGCTCCCCTTGCGGCGATCCTCAGGTCGCAGGTGACCGCCAGTTCGAGTCCGCCGCCGAGGCAGTGTCCGTTGATCGCGGCGACCGTCGGCCAGGGGAAGGCGGCGATCGCCTCGAGTGCGGCATGGAAGGGGTGGGCGACCAGGGCCTCGGCGTCGGAGGCGAAGGTCTCGTCCGGGATCGAGCCGATGTCGTAGCCGGCCGAGAAGACAGGATCCTCGCCGGTGATGAGCAGACACCGAGTTTCGAGTCCGTCGTCGAGCGCCGGGACGGTGTTGGCGATCGCATCGAGGATCTCGTGGTCGAGGGCGTTCCGGTTGGCCGGATTGGAAATGGTCAGTCGGGCGACGGCCTCGCGCGGGAAATCGAGCCGGAGCTTCCCGGTGCCGGTCTCCCTTGGGTGTCCGGCCGCCTCCCGGCCGTCTTCAGCCGCCACTTGCTACTCGAGGACGATCAGGACATCGCCTTCGGAAACCGCCTGGCCTTCCTCGCACTTGATCTCGGCGACCGTGCCGTCGTCGTCGGATTCGACCGGGATCTCCATCTTCATCGATTCGAGGATTACTACCTCGTCCCCGTCGGAGACCGAATCCCCGACCGCAATCTGGATCTTCCAGACGTTTCCCGTTATATGTGCTGCGATGTCGGCCACGGCTGAACCCTAACCGAACCATCGCCGCCCCCGACCGGTCGGCGGTAGTGTCCTGCGGCGATGGAGGGTCCGGGCGATCAGGCAGGAGGTCCACTCGCGCTCATCGCTGCCCGAAACGAGGTGGATTCGATCGGGGAAACGATCCAGGCCGTTCGAGAGGCGTTCCCGGGCGTACGCGTCTGGGTCGCCGATGACGCCTCGTCGGATGGGACCGGCCCAGCCTCCCTCGAAGAAGGCGCGGAAGTCGTCACCCGCAAGGCTCCCCTCGGCAAGGGAGGCAACGTGACTGCCTGTGCCACGGAAGCTCTGGCGTCCGGCGACCCCGGATTGGTAGTCGTACTGCTCGACGCCGATCTCGGGCGCTCGGCAGGCCAGCTGACGAACCTGGTCGAGGCGGTGCGGTCCGGCGAGTGCGACTTGGCGGTGGCGGCGTTCCGGACCCGGGTCGGGGGAGGCTTTGGCATCGCACTCGGCTTCGCTCGCTGGGCGATCAAGAAGCGTTCCGGTTTCGTCGCCGCGGCACCGATCTCCGGCCAGCGTGCGATGCGAACCGAGGTCCTCGAGCGCCTGCTGCCGTTCGACGAGGGCTGGGGGATGGAGGTCGGTATGACGATCGATGCCGTTCGGTCTGGATTCCGGGTACGGGAGTACGAGCTCGAGCTCTCCCACCGGGCAACCGGCAGGACTTTCGCGGGCTTTCTCCACAGGCTGAGGCAGCTCGGCGCCTTCATCAGGGCCTGGTGGAGGCGGCGTTGATCCTCGCGATTGACCAGGGGACGACCGGCTCGACCTGTCTGGTCATCGACCGGGACGGCACGATTGCCGGACGTGGTCAGGCCGAGATAACCCAGCACTTCCCGGCGCCGGGCCTGGTCGAGCACGACCCTGAGGAGATCATCGAGGTGACACTCGGGGTCGCTGGCGAGGCGCTGGAGGAAGCCGGGATCGAAGGCCGGGCCCTCGAGGCGATCGGTATCACCAACCAGCGCGAGACGGTCGTCGCCTGGGACCGGGAGACCGGCAAGGCGCTCCACCGGGCACTCGTCTGGCAGGACCGCCGCGGCGCCGAGCGATGCCACGGGCTTGCCGGCACTGATTTCGCCGAGACGGTGAGGGACCGGACCGGCCTGCTGGTCGATCCCTACTTCTCGGCGACCAAGATCGAGTGGCTGCTCGCGGAACTCGACGATCCCGGTCGGGCCGCCTTCGGGACGATCGATTCCTGGTTGGTCCAGACCCTCTGCGGAAACCACCTGACCGATCCCTCCAACGCTTCGCGGACGATGCTCTTCGACATCAGGAAGATGGCCTGGGATTCCGACCTCTGCGAAGAGTTCGGAGTAGACCCGGAGGCCCTCCCCGAGGTGGTGCCCTCCACCGGCCCCTTCGGGACGACCTCTGCGTTTGGTGGCGAGGTCCCGGTGACCGGGGTCGCAGGGGACCAGCAGGCAGCCCTCTTCGGGCAGGCCTGCTTCGAGCCGGGCCAGGTCAAGAACACCTACGGAACGGGCAGCTTCGTCCTGATGAACTCGGGTCCCGAGGTCCCGGACCCCGGGGCCGGGACCGTCGCGACCGTCGCCTGGGACCTGGGGCAAGGTCCCGTCTACGCCGCCGAGGCCTCGATCTTCGTAACGGGTGCGGCCGTCCAGTGGCTGAGGGACGGCCTCGGAGTGATCTCCGACGCAGCAGAGACCGAGGCCCTTGCGGCTTCGCTCGAGTCCAACGAGGGCGTCTACTTCGGCCCGGCGCTGACCGGATTGGGGAGCCCGTGGTGGGACGCCGAAGCCCGGGGGACGATCGTCGGCCTGACCCGCGGCGCCGGCAGGGCCCAGCTGGTGAGGGCCACCCTCGAGGCGATCGCCTACCAGTCGTTCGATGCCGTGCGGGCCGAGGAGGCATCGACCGGGCGCCGGATCGAGGCCCTGAAAGTCGATGGTGGGGCGGTGGCAAACGGATGGCTGATGCAGTTCCAGGCCGACCTGCTCGGGGTACCGGTCATCGCCCCGACCTATCTCGAGACGACCGGAGTGGGAGCTGCGGCCCTCGCCGCGGTAGGGGCCGGACTGGACACGCCGGCCGAGCTGGCCGGTCGGTGGCAGGCCTCCCGAACCTGGGAGCCGATCATGTCGCGGGACGAGGCCGAGACACTGCTCGAAGGGTGGAACCGGGCGCTGGAGGCCTGCCGGGCGGTCTCGGGGGGAGCCTGACCCTACGCGGGGGTGGCGGTGCCACTCCGAATAGGATCAACGATCAATGGCCGAGATCAAGCCACAGGTCTACAAGGATGATCGGCCCGCCGAGTTCTTCGAGAAGTTCCACCGCCGGGCCAGGGACCAGCGCCCCGGCTACATGTACTCCCTGGTCAGGTCCGTGGTCACCCCGATCTGCCTGTTTCTCTACCGGACCCGGGCGATCGGCACCGAGAACGTCCCGAGGACCGGTCCCGTCCTGATCGTCCCCAACCACTTCAGCCAGATGGACCACTTCTTCGCTGGGGTCTACCTCTGGCGGAAGCTCCGGATCATGGCCAAGTCCCAGCTGTTCGGTCCGCCGGTACTGACCTGGATCCTCTTCCACGGTGGGATCTTCCCGGTTCGTCGCGGCGTGCGGGACGAGGAGGCCTTCAAGACGGTCAGGGTGATCTTCGAACAGGGTGGGGCGGTGATGGTCTACGCCGAGGGCGGCCGCTCCCGCACCGCCGAGCTCGGGGAGCCGAAGCCCGGGGTCGGCCGGATGGCCCTTGACTCGGGAATCCCGGTCGTCCCGGTCGCGATCTACGGCTCGGCCGGGATCCGCGGCTGGCGGAAGTTCCGCTTCCCGGCGGTGACCATCCGGTACGGCGAACCGCTGACCTTTCCGGTCGAACCGGGATCCGATCGGGAACGTCAGGTCGAGGTCGCGAATGAGATCTTCGACCGGGTCAAGGAGATGTACGGCGATTTCCAGCGCCTCGGCCGCAAGGGAGCACTCGCCGCGGCGAAGGCCCGCGAGCGCGAGGTCGCCGGTTCAGCCGATCAGGGTCGGTAGTCGGTCGTAGAAGCCGGGGTCGTGGCCGGGACTGATCGTGGCCGAGGGATGTTCCCGGCGGTAGAGGGCGAGCTCCCGGATGCTTCGCTCATAGTTGTGGCGGTCCCTCGCCCGGGCGGCGAGGTCGGCCCCAGGCTCGAGCTGGTCCTCGAGGAAGATCGCATCGCCGGCGATCACGAATGGCCCAGTCCCGGTGTTGAGGACGACCGACTGGTGACCGGCCGAGTGGCCGGGAGTCGAGACGAGCACGACCGAGCCGTCGCCGAACAGGTCGAAGGAGCGGCCGAAGGTCGAGAAGGAGTTGATCGAGGCCGCCTCGTAGTCGACGGTCCGGAAGTCGAAGGCGTGGTCGAACTGCTGGGGCCGGTAGTACTTGAGGATCGGCAGGAGGCCAGAGGTAGCGTCTTCCCACTCGGCCTTCGACACGATGAATGCCGCCCCGGGAAACTCCGAGACGGCCGAGGCGTGGTCGACGTGCAGGTGGGTCATGACCACCGTTCGGAGTGCCGTGGGCTCGATCCCCTTCGCCCTGAGCCGGGCCGGGACGTCCTCGCCCTTGGTGACTTCCGGTTCGGTGAAGGAGGTGACAAGGCGGCCGAGGTTCGCCTCCGGGTCGGTGGCGATCGAGGGGTGGAGTCCGGTGTCGACCAGAAGGGGGCCGGCCGAGGGATGGTGGATCAGGAACGCCGGCACGGGGACGGCCCAGGTCTCTCCGCGCATCGCCCTGAGGGACTTGACCAGGCCCATCTCCCCAGAGGGGCTCGCCTGGATCGCCTTTGCCACCTGGATCCGGCCGGTGACCATCGGTTCAACGGTCACCACGGCACCCGCGGCGCCCCCCGGGAGCGGGCCATCTAGCGGCCGGGGTGAGGTCTGGACGGCCATCGTCCGAAGATACCGCCGGCCACTTCGCAGGTAGGGTTACCCGCCCAGATGGGCGAATCCGTACCGCAAAGCCACTCCCAGATCTTCCGAGACGGATTGCTCGACGGCCAGGTCGTGGCGGTCTCGGGCGCCGGCACCGGCCTCGGCCGGGCCGCTGCGCTGGAGATGGCCCGCCTCGGGGCGACCGTGGTCGGCTGTGGACGGCGGGAGGAGCCGCTTTCGGAGACGGCCAAGTTGGCCGAGGGCCTGGCCGGGAAGTTCGAGTACTCGACCCTCGACATCCGTGACGAGGATGTGGTCGAGCCGTTCTTCGGTGACCTGCTCGAGCGCCACGGCAGACTCGACACCTTGCTGAACAACGCCGGTGGCCAGTTCCTGAGCCCTGCCGAGATGGTCAACCCGAAGGGCTTTCGGACGGTGATCGAGCTGAACGTGACCGGCACCTGGTTGATGAGCCACACGGCCGCTACCAGGGCCTTCATCCCCCAGGAGTCCGGGACGATCCTCAGCGTCACCCTTTCCCCGCACAACGGGATGCCGGGAATGGTCCATTCGGGGGCCGCCCGGGCGGCGGTCGAGAACATGATGCGAACTCTCGCCACCGAGTGGGCCAGGTTCGGGATCCGGACCTGTGCGATCGCCCCCGGACAGTTCGCCACCGAGACCTTCGTCTCGAAGTATCCGAAGGAAGTGGTCGAGTCGGTCCACCGGACGATCCCGATGGGGCGCCTCGGCAGGGAAGAGGAGTTCGCCTGGCTGGTCGCCTACCTGGCCTCGCCGGCCGGCGCCTTCCATTCCGGATCGGTGATCACCGTCGACGGCGGCCGCGACAACTGGTTCGGCCAGTTTCCGCCCGAGGCCTTCGGCTCAGGCGATCTCCCGGCAGAGGAGCGTTGACCGGAGGCGGACCCGGTCCGCCTAGGTGTACATCCCGCCGAACTGCCCGCCGGTCACGTTCAGGACCTGGCCGTGGACGAAGTTCGAGAGCTCCGAGGCGAGGAAGAGCACCGGCCCGGCGGCCTCGTCCGGTGACGCCGGCCGCCCGAGCGGGATGATCATCGAGGCCATCGAGCGCATCTGCTCGGGGATCCCCAGCTGGATCTCCTCGCCTCCCGGAGCGGTGACAGTCTCGCCCTCCTCCTTCGACGCGGTCAGTCTCGTCTCGACGAATCCGAAGGCGACCGCGTTGATGTTGATCTTGAACTGGCCCCACTCCTTGGCCAGGGTCTTGGTCAGGCCGGTCACGCCGGCTTTGGCGGCGCTGTAGTTGGCCTGTCCCGTGTTGCCCATCGTCCCCGAGACGGAGGAGACGTTGATCAACTTTCGGAAGACCTCCTGTCCCTCGCCGGCCTCGGCCTTGGCGGCCTCTCGCCAGTGGGGAGCGAGCGCCCGGGCGACCCTGAACGGAACGATCGTGTGGATGTCCAGCATCGCCTGGAACTGCTCGTCGGTCATCTTGTGGGCCATCCCGTCCCAGGTGTAGCCGGCGTTGTTGACCACGATGTCGATCGAGTCGAAGGCGTCAGTTGCGGCCGCGACCAGCCGCTCGGCGGCATCGGCTTCGGTCAGGTCGCAGGCGAAGACGGCGGTCGGGCCGTCGATCTCGGCAGACGCCTGTTCGGCTGCATCCGCGTCGAGGTCGGTGATCAGGACATTTGCACCGTTGGCGGCGAACAGCTCGGCCGTCGCCCGGCCGATTCCCCGGGCAGATCCGGTGATGATCGCGTTCTTTCCCTCGAGCAGTCCCATCGTTTGGCCTCCTGGCGTTTCCGGTTGGCAGACGGCGAAGGACTATAAGCGGGAAGGCCGGCCCGGTGGAATCCGACTCGAGGGAGCGGGGAAAGGGAAAGGGCCCGCGGCCGACCTGGCCACGAGCCCTTTCGCAAGCGCTGGTCGGTGGTCCTACAGCCCGTAGGAGCGGCCGATCACCTCGAGCATGATCTCGTCGGTGCCCGCCCCGATCCGGTTGAGCCGGACGTCGCGGTAGTGGCGCTCGACCTCGTACTCCTTCATGTAGCCCCAGCCGCCGTGGATCTGGATGCACTCGTCGGCGACCTCGCAGGCCATCTGGGCCGAAAGGAGCTTTGCCATCGAGATCTCCCGGACCGGGTACTCGCCGTTGGCGAATCGCCAGGCCACCGTGTAGGTGAACTGCTTCGAGGCCTCGATCTTGGTCGCCATCGCGGCGATCTTGTGCCGGATCGACTGGAACTTGCCGATCGGGCGGCCGAATGCCTCGCGGTCCTTGGCGTACTCGATCGACGTCTCGAGGAGCCTCTCTGCACCGGCGTTCGAGCCGGCGGCCGCCACCAGGCGCTCGCCCTGGAGCTCCCAGGTGATGTGGTAGAAGCCGTTGCCGACCTCGCCGAGGATCGAGTCTGCCGGGACCCGCATGTCCTCGAAGGCGATCTCGCAGGTATCCGAGGCGGCCATCCCCATCTTCTCCAGGTTCTGGGCGACCGAGAAGCCGGGCAGTTCGTTGCCCTCCTCATCCCGGATGTCGATCAACAGGAGGCTGATCCCGTTGTGGCCGGCATCGGGGTCGGTCTTGGCGACGAGGACGATGAAGTCGGCCCGAGCCGCGTTGGTGATGAAGGTCTTCGACCCGTTGATCACGTACTCGTCACCCTCGAGCTTTGCCGTCGTCCGGATCGATGCCACGTCGGAGCCGGCTCCCGGCTCGGTGATACCGAGGCAGCCGATCCGCTTGCCCTGGATCCCGGGGGTGAGGAACCTCTCCTTCTGCTCCTCGGTGCCCAGCATCTCGATCGGCGGAAGGACCATGTCGGTCTGGACCGCGAACCCCATTCCGAGTCCACCCGAGCCGGCGTGGCTCAGGGCTTCAGCGCGGACCAGCGAGTAGTAGTAGTCCCCGCCCTGTCCGCCGTACTCCTCCGGGAAGCAGAGGCCCAGGTAGCCGAGTTCGCCGGCCCGCTCCATCGCCCAGTCGGGCCACTTCGTCTCCTCCCACTCCATCCGGTGCGGGTAGAGCTCGCTCTTGACCCACTCCTCCATCGACTCCCGCAGGTCCTCGTGCTCCTGGGTGAAGATGAAGTGCTTCTGCGCGGTCTCGAAGTCGGGCTTGATGACTGTCGTGCTCACGTGGCTCCTCCTGTTCGGCGACCCTTCGAGCCGCCTCTTGAACGTTTCGGTCGAATCGATCCCGAGGGATCGGAAGCTTCGTCAAAGTAGAGAGTAACACTTCCAACTCCCTGTTTCCGGTAGGCTCTGGCCGGGATGGGGGAAGAGGAATTCGAGAAGATCCGCTACGAGGTCGAGGGCCACGTCGCGACGATCACCCTGGACGATCCGGAGACCCGGAACTCGCTCTCCGACTTGCTCCTGGACGAGCTGCTCTGCTCGCTCTCGATGGCCAAGTCCGACGATGCCGTTCGGGTCGTCGTGCTCGCCTCCTCCGACGAGAAGGTGTTCTCGGCAGGGGGGAACCTCTCGGCCTTCGGCGGCGACGCCGGGACGATCGACAAGTTCCATGGGGCTGAGCGTTTTCCGGCCTGCTTCAAGGCCTTCGGCACCCTCGGCAAGCCGTCGATCGTCTCAGCCAAGGGGAAGGTGCTCGCCGGATCCCTGGGCCTCGCCCTCGCCTGCGACCTGATCGTCGCCTCCGAGGAGGCCGAGTTCGGTACCCCCGAGATCAACGTCGGCCTGTTCCCCTTCATGATCATGGCGCTGATCTACCGGAACGTCCCGAGGAAGAAAGCGACCGAGATGCTCCTCCTCGGTGGACGACTGGGGGCCGAGGAGGCCCGCGAGGCCGGCCTGGTCAACCGGGTCGTTCCCCACGCAGAAGTCGACGGGGCCGTCGCCGAGTGGGCCGGGATGCTGGCCTCCAAGTCGCCGTTGATCATGAGGCTGGGCAAGGACGCGATCTGGCGACAGATGGATATGGGCCTCGAGGATGCCCTCGATTACCTGAGGTCGCAACTGGCGATCGAACTCTCGACCGAGGATGCGATCGAGGGTGTGACGGCCTTCTTCGAGAAGCGTGAACCCGAGTGGAAGGGACGGTGACTGGTTGAGTGCCGAGGAGAATGACGCCGGGAAGCTCCCCGGCACCGCACCGCTGAACGAACTGACCGACCAGCTCCACGAGCGCCGGGCCAGGGCCCGGCTCGGTGGTGGGCCGGAGAAGATCGAGAAGCAACACGCCGCCGGCAAGCTGACCGCGCGGGAGCGGATCGATCTGCTGGTGGACGAGGGAACCTTCGTCGAGCTGGGGATCCAGGGCAGGCCCCACTACTCCCACCAGGCGATGGTCGGGAAGGAGGCCCCCGCCGATGGTGTGGTTACCGGCTGGGGAGACGTCGACGGCAGGCCCTGTGCGATCGTCGCCTACGACTTCACCGTGATGGCCGGTTCGATGGGCCAGACCGGGGAGATCAAGGTCGCCCGGCTCCGGGAGATGGCGCTGACCAAGAGGATGCCCCTGATCTGGCTGCTCGACTCGGCCGGGGCGAGGATCCAGGAGGCTGCCGGCTCGCTGTTCGCCGGCTCGGGTCACCTCTTTCGGGAGGAGGTCGAGATGTCCGGGGTGGTACCGCTGGTCGCCGCGATGATGGGTCCCTGCGCCGCCGGCACCGCTTACATACCGGCGCTGTCGGACTTCGTGCCGATGGTCGTCGGCCAGGGGGCGATGGCGCTTGCCGGCCCCCATCTGGTCAAGGCCGTCACCGGCGAGGAGATCGAGATGGAGGAGCTGGGTGGCGCCAAGGTCCACTGCCGGACCTCCGGGGTCGGTGACCTCGAGGTGAAGGACGACCCAGACTGCATCGAGGCGGTCCGCAAGTACCTCTCCTACTTCCCCTCGAACTGCGAGCAGGAGCCTCCGGTGATCGAGTGCAGCGACCCCGAGGACCGGGCCTCCGAGCGTCTGCTCGAGATAGTCCCTGAGTCGCCCCGGCAGCCCTACGACATGTACGACGTGATCTCCGAGATCGTCGACGACGGCGACTGGTTCGACATCAAGCCGAAGTTCGCCAAGTCGCTGATCACCTGCCTGGCCCGATTCGGTGGGATGCCGGTCGGGATAGTCGCCTCACAGCCGAAACACCTGGGTGGGATCCTCGACGTCGACTCGGCCGACAAGGCGGCCCGCTTCATCAACCTCTGCGACGCCTTCTCGATACCCCTGCTCTTCCTCCAGGACGTGCCGGGATTCATGGTCGGGTCGAAGGTCGAGCAGGACGGGATCATCCGCCACGGGGCAAAGATGCTCTATGCGGTCTCCCGGGCGACCGTCCCGAAGATCACGGTCCTGGTCCGCAAGGCCTACGGGGCCGGCTACTACGTGATGTGTGGCCGGGCCTATGAACCCGACCTGATCGTCGCCTGGCCGGGCGCCGAGGTCTCGGTGATGGGGGCCGAGGGTGCGGTCAACATCATCGGCCGCTCGGCGATCGATGCCTCCGACGATCCCGAGGCGACCCGTGAGGCGATGCTGAACGCAGTCCGGGAGCAGATCGATCCCTACATCGCGGCCGGCAACGCGATGATCGACGACATCATCGACCCCCGCGAGACCCGCCAGACGGTGATCAGGGGATTGAGGATGGCTCGGGGCAAGAAGGTCGAAAAGCCCTGGAAGAAGCATGGGGTCATGCCTGTATGAGCAAATTTGAGGATCCGGTGGTCATCTCCAACTCGATCTCGGGGGTGATCGCCAACCGGGAGCAGTGCCCGGCCATTCCCTACACGCCTGCCGAGTACGCGGCCGAGGCCAGGCGGGCGGTCGACGAGGGTGCCTCGCAGATCCACATCCATGCCCGGAAGCCCGACGGGACCCCGTCCTGGGATACCGAGGACTTCCGGCTGATCACCGAGGCGATCAGGGACGAGGTCGGCGACGTGATCATCAACTACTCGACCGGGGCGATCGGGGTGCCGATCGAACAGAGGATCGAATACCTGGCGGAGCTCCGACCCGACGTCGCCGCGCTCAACATGAGCTCGATGAATTACGCGAAATACTCGCGCCGGCGGAAGGAGTTCGTCTTCAAGGCCGTCTTCGAGAACAGCTTCGACACGATCATCGAGTTCGTGACCGCGATGAAGGAGCTCGGCATCCAGCCCGAGCACGAATGCTTCGACGCCGGGCACGTCGCCAACGTCGACCCGCTGATCGACATGGGCCTGCTCGAGGAGCCGCTCCAGATCTCGTTGGTCATGGGCGTGGTCGGCGGAATCCGGCCTACTCCCCGCAACGTCGAGGTGATGGCGGACCAGATCCCCGGAGGCTCGGAAGGCCCGAACAACTGGCAGGTGATCGGCATCTCCCGCGACCAGTGGAAGCTGCTCGGGGCCGCGGTCGTCCTCGGCGGCAACATCAGGGCCGGGGTGGAGGACAACCTCTACCTGCCCGACGGTTCGATGGCGAAGTCGAACGGCGACCTGGTCGGTAAGGCCCGCCAGATAGTCGAGGACTCGGGCCGGAGGGTTGCGACGGTCGACGAGGCCCGGAAGCTGCTCGGGCTGGAACGGAACTGAGGGACCGACGTGGCGGCGCTCGAGGGGATCACGGTCCTCGACCTCACCCGCCTTTTCCCGGGGGGCTTCTGTACGCAGCTGCTTGCCGATTTCGGGGCGGACGTGATCAAGGTCGAAGACACCGGGGCCGGTGACTACATTCGGCAGGCTCCGCCCTTCTACGGCGGTGAGCTCGATCCCGGCCAGACCTCTTCGGCCCTCTTCCTCTCGCTGAACCGGAACAAGCGCTCGATCCGACTGGACCTGAAATCCGACGGGGGAAGAGAGGCCTTCCTCCGTCTCGCCGAGTCGGCTGACGTCCTGGTCGAGGGATTCAGGCCCGGGGTAACCGCCCGGCTGGGGGTCGACTACGAGACGATCCGGAAGGTAAACCCGGGAATCGTCTACTGCTCGATCACCGGATACGGCCAGGACGGTCCCCTTCGGGATCGGGCCGGCCACGACATCAATTACCAGGCCCAGGTCGGCATCCTCGGTCTCACCGGGGCAGCGGGTGGCCCCCCGGTCCAACCGGCGGTTCAGGTCGGTGACCTCGGCGGTGGGGCCCTTCCGGCCGCCTTCGGGATCCTTACCGCCCTTTTCGAAAAGCAGCGCTCGGGTCAGGGACAGCTGGTCGACATCTCGATGACCGACGGCGCACTCTCCTGGCTTGCGATGGTCGCGGGCCGCCACTTTGCCGACGGCCATGACCCCGCCCGAGGTGAGCTCGAGCTGGCAGGCCGAATCGCCTGCTACCTCCCGTATGAGGCGACCGACGGCTGGGTGGCCTGCGGCGCACTCGAACCCAAATTCTGGAAGGCGTTCTGCGAGGGGGTCGATCGGCCCGACCTGCTCGAACACCAGTTCGCCCGGCCGGGGAGTGAAGGCTGGGAGGCCGTGGCTGCAGTCTTCAGGTCCCGCAGCCGGGAGGAGTGGAAGGCCTTCAACGACGAGCACGACTGCTGCATCGAACCGATCCTCGGGGTAGGGGAGGCGCTCGACTCGGACCTGGTCAGGGAACGGGGA
>JBJTBP010000078.1:0-6498 GCA_046091385.1 Solirubrobacterales bacterium
GACCGCCAGATGCCCTGGATGGGAGGCGAGGAGCTGGTCGAGAAGATCCGGGAGGAGCTGGAGGGCCGCTACGTCTACACCGTCCTCCTGACTGCCCAGGACACCTCCGAAGAGGTGATCGAGGGGATGGAGGCCGGGGCCGACGACTACCTGGTCAAGCCGCTCGACCAGGTGGCGCTCGCAACCAGGCTTATCGCGGCCGAGCGGGTGACCGCCCTGCACCGGACGATCGCCGAACAGCGGATCGAGATCGAACGGCTCTACGGCAAGCTCGCCGACGCCTTCAAGCGGTTCGTACCCGAGTCGGTCGCCGAGCAGATCATCGCCCGGAGCGATGAGGGCGTGAAGCTGGGCGGGGTTTCCCGGGTCGCCACCGTGATGTTCACCGACCTGCGCGGATTCACCCAGTTCTCCGAGCACCAGGACCCCGAGCAGGTGATCGACGTGGTCAACCGTTACCTCGGCGAGATGTCGGAGGCGATCCTCAACGAGGAGGGCACGGTGGTCGCCTACATGGGCGACGGGATCATGGCCGTCTTCGGGGCCCCGCTCGAACAGGAAGACCACGCCGACCGGGCCCTCCGGGCGGCCAGGGCGATGCTCGACGTCCACCTGCCGAGGTTCTCGGACTGGATGGAGGAACAGGGGCTGGGCAAGGGCTTCCGGATGGGGATCGGACTGAACTCCGGAGACGTCGTCTCGGGCAACGTCGGCTCGGAGAGGCGTCTCGAGTACACCGCCCTGGGCGATACGACCAATACGGCAGCGAGGCTGGAAGGGATGACCAAAGGAACGCCCCACCAGCTCTACTGCTCGGAGACCACCAAGGAGATGCTGCTCGACCCGCCCGACGACCTCGTCTTCGTCGACGAGGTCGACATCCGGGGCCGAGACCAGCCGCTCGGTGTCTGGTCGTTTGCCGGGTAGCCCCTCGAGGAACAGGAGCCGGCGGGACGCCGGATCACGGGTAGAGTAAGTCGACATGTTCCGCCTGCCGGGAACCGAGCCGGACGAAGTCGACCGGGGGTCTGGGGGAGTCCCTCCCGCCCCGCGACGCAGCCGCCTGCTCGCCTCCCCGGGAAGGCTGCCGGCCCTCCTTATCGCCCTGGCGGTCATCCCGACCGCGGTGATCTCGATCTTCGCCTTCCTCAGGGCTAGCGACCTGATCCAGACCACTATCGGTGAAGATCTGAGCGCCCCGGCCTCCTTCCTCGCGATCTACACCGAACAGGACCTGGTCAACCTGGCGAACCAGGCCCAGTCGCTGGCGACCGAGCGAGCGATGCGCGATCTGGATCCCGTGGACGCCACCGGGAGCCTGACCCGCGAGCTCGAGGCCTTCTCGCCCAACTACCGCCAGGCGATCCTGGTCAACACCACCGGTCGGATAGTCGCCGCGGCGACGAAGCCTCCGAATGCGAGTGGTCCGATCTCCCCGGCGACCTTCTCCGGTGTCGACGTTAGTTCCGAGAGCTGGTTCAAGGACGCCCTGGTCAACAACACGGGTGGCGACTCCGGAGTGATCCTGGAAACCGTGGAGAATCGAAGGGTGATCGGCGAGGTCGAGGGGACCGACGCCGCGCCACCCGCCCCGGTTGCCGCTGCGACGGTGCGGAAGAACCGGGCAATCGTTGGGGTCCTCGCCCTCTTCCCGAACTGGCCTGTCACCGCCAGGAACCTGGCCGAAGGGATCAGGGAGCAGGCGAGGCGAACCGACGCAAGGGAGGTAATCGGCCTGCTCACCGATGAACAGGGACGAACGCTCGTAGGCGCCGACGGAAAAGTCAATCTGAATACGGACTTCAGGAACGACAAGGTCCTCCAGAGCGCCCTGGCCTCGCCGGGCAACGGCTGGACCGAGGCTTACGACGATCCGGACGACGGGGGGTATCTCGCGGGCGAGACCATCTACGGCTACGACCGCCTAACGAACGTTGTCAGCTCGAAATTCGACTGGGTCTGGATCGTTGCCCAGGAGAGGAGCGACGCGATGGCCGACACCTCCGGACTGAGGCTGCGGCTGATCCTGGGATCGGTCCTGATCCTGCTCGCGGCCGGTCTGATCGCCCTGCTCGTAGGGCGGGCACTCACCCGGAGGGCACGTGAACTGCGGGCCACCGCGGACGAGGTCGCGGAAGGGGCTTCGATGATGAAGGCGAGCGCTGAGAAGGGTCGAACCCGCGCCCAGCGGACCGAGGAACTCGCCTCACAGCAGGTCGAAGGAATGGAGCGAATGCGCGAGCAGATCGAGGAGATGCGGAGGGCCGGTGGCCAGATCGGCGAGAGTGCCCAGCTGGTCGCAGAGCAGGCGGGCAAGGCCGCGGAGGCCGGTGAAGGCGGGCGCAAGGCTGCAGAGGAGGTCGACCGGGCGATGGTCGGAATCGAGCAGAGGGTCCGCGCACTCGAGAGCGAGATCGGTGCCCTTGCCACCCAGACCGACCAGATCGGGGAAATCGTCTCGACCGTGGCCGGCATCGCCGACCAGTCGAACCTGCTCGCCTTCAACGCGACTATCGAGGCGGCCAAGGCAGGGGAGCAGGGCGCCGGGTTCGCCGTGGTAGCCGAAGAGGTAAGGACCCTGGCCGAGCGCTCGAAGCGTGCGACCGCCCAGATCCGGGCGATCCTCAACGAAGTCGAGAAGGCAACGAGGACCGCCGAGCGCTCGGCCCACGAGGGTCTCGACGCCGTGGTCAGTGGGCGGGAGCGGGCTGCGAGCGCCGCCAAGACGATCGATGAGCTGGCCGAGGCCAACCGGGAGGCCGAACGTACGCCTCGGGAGATCGCCGGAGTCATTCCGGGCCAGGCGGTGGCGAGTGAGGTTGTCCTGGGGGTCGCGAAGGAATCGGTCGACAGGGCAGCCGAGGTCCGCGGAGAGGCCGCCCATTCCTCAAGCTCGACCGCCGAACTCGATCGCCTGGCGGAGCGGCTGCGCGAGCTTGCCTCCACCCTGACCGCGGACTGACCCGGGGATGGACGAAAGTCCGGGCCTGATCGAACTGACCGGTGGCGAGAGGGCCCTGGATCAGGCGAGCCTGATCCGTCTGGTCGAAAGTCCGGAGGTGGCCCCGATCTCGGACCCCGACGGTGCCTGGATCGGGGTGGCCAACCTTCGGGGTGAAGTGATCCCGGTGACCGACCTCGGGATCCTGTCCGGCTCCGGTCCGATCGAGCGGCCGGTGATGGCCGCGCTCCGCTCGGGAGGGCGATCCTTCGGCCTGCTGGTCGAGGGAGTCGAGCGGACGGTCGAGGCCTCCCGAGAGGGAGATCCCCCCGACGAGCCCGAGCCGGGCGATCCCCCCTGGCTTCTCCCGGCCTCTTCAGGCAGGCCACGGGTCATCGACTCCGATCTCCTGCTCGAGGATCCCCGGCTCGGTTCCGGCAGATGAGCCGCGCCTTCCGACCCGACGACGAGCTTAGGCGGGAGCTCCTTTCGCTCTTCGCCGGGGAAGCGCGAGACGAACTGGACACGATCTCCTCCGGGCTGGTTTCGCTCGAGTCGGGTGGAGAGGACGCCATCTCCTCCGGGCGGTTCGACGAGATGATGCGGGCTGCTCACAGTCTCAAGGGCGGTGCGAGGGCGGTCGAGCTAGACCCGGTCGACCGGATCGCCCACGCGCTCGAGGACCTGATGAAGGCGGCGGCCGAAGGGGGCGGATTCGGAGTCGACACGGTCGACCTGGCCTACCGGGCCCTGGATGCGATCGAGGCGATCATCGAGGCCGCGACCGGGGGGCCGCCTGCCGAGGTGAACGTGACCGCGATCTGTGACGAGCTGACGGCTGCCGCAGAGGGTGGCGTTGGTGGAGGCCCCCGGGAGCCAGGGCCGACGAAGGGATCACGAGACCGCCCCGAGCCCGGGCCGACTGCTGGGGGCACGCTTACCGGCAGGGAGGCAGAGAGGCCAGGCGGGCCTGTCACTGCCCCGACCGCTCCCTTGGCCGAAACGACGGTCCGGGTCAACGTGGCCAAGCTGGACCGCCTGATGGCGTCAGTCCGGGAGCTCGAGACCGCCAGGGTCGGGGTCGAGTACGCCACCACCCAGCTGGCGGAAGTCGCCGAGCAGGAGGACATCGAGACCCGGCAGTACGACCGGCGCTCGGGGGCGATCAGGGATGCCACCGCCGGACCGCTGACCCAGCTCGAGCGGGCTGCGAGGGAGGTCGCCGAGGAGGTTGCGGAGGCCCGGACCGTGCCGCTCTCCCTCGCCTTCGATCCCCTGCCACGAACGGTCCGTGAGCTCGGTCGTGACCTCGGTCGGAAGGCGATCATCGAGGTCTCGGGGGGTGAGATCGATGTGGACCGCTCGGTAATGGAGGTCTTGAGGCCCGCACTCGTCCATGTGATTCGAAACGCGATGGACCACGGGATCGAGCCTCCGGCGGTCAGGACCGCGGCCGGGAAGTCGGAGGAGGGCCTGATCACCGTCAGGGCCCGGTCGGGGGTAGGTCGGCTCGAGGTCGAGGTGACCGACGACGGGGCCGGGATCGACGTCGAGGCAGTCACGCGCAAGGCGATCGAGGTCGGCCTGATCTCGACCGAGGAAGCAGACGCCCTCTCCGAGGACGAGGTAGCCGCGCTACTGACCAGGCCCGGCTTCTCGACCCGTGAGTCCGCCGGGGAGATCTCCGGGCGCGGTGTCGGGCTGGATGCGGTGCAGGAGGGCCTTGCATCGATCCAGGGCAGCCTCGAGATCGTCGGGATAAAGGGGTCAGGATCGATGGTGACGATGAGCACCCCCCTGGCGATCGCCGCTACGGAGGTACTGGTGGCGCGCCTAGGCGGGCACCCAGTCGGCTTTCCCTTGATCGAAACCGACCAGGTAGTCGAGCTCGAGGATCCCGAAGCCGCCGAGGTCGACCTGGCCGGCTCGATCGTCCCGCTGTCGGGTCGCGAAACCGTCGATGGGCTGGCGCCGGGCGTCACCGTCGAGCCCCGCTACGCCGTGGTCGTCCGCTCCTCGGGCCGACGGATCGCATTTCCGGTGGAAGAGCTGGTCGGGGTGACCCGGTTGAACACGATGCCGCTGCCGGACCTGCTGCCCCCGATCGAGCTGTTCAGATCGGTCGCGATCCTCCCTGACGGTAGCGTTCTCCGGGTACTGGAGCCGCCTGCCCTGGTCGAAGACCTTCCCCCCGCTCCCCGACTTCTGGTGGCCGACGACTCAGCGGCGTGGCGGGAGAGGGGCAGGGAGTGGTTCACCGAGGCCGGCTGGGAGGTGGGAACGGCTACCGACGGCAGGGATGCCCAGGCGATGCTGTCCGAGGGTTCCTTCGACGCCCTGCTGACCGATCTCGAGATGCCCGAACTCGACGGCATCGAGCTGACCAGGGCCGTCCGCTCCGGCGGGGCCGGAAGGGCCGACATCCCGGTGGTCGTCTGGTCTGCCTCGAAGGATGAGGAGGCCGGGCCGGCTGCGCTGGGGGCGGGAGCCGATGCATTCCTGGCCAAGGAGGCCGGGAATGAAGCGAGCGCTCTGGAGGCGATCAACGGGGCGCTGGAGCAGAGACCAGCGCCCTGATTTCCTCGAGGTGGGCCTCGCCTGCAGCCCGCCCGATCTCCACCGCCCGATCGAATGAGCCGAAGTCGAGCATCTTGAGGCTCGATACCTCGGGCTCGATGAGGAGGTCCGCCCTGCCGGACACTCCCTCCCCAGCCGCAGCAGAACCGAGCAGCACCGAACGCAGCAGGGTCTCCCCGAGGAAGGGAGGCGCCGGATGCCCCTCCCGATCCAGCTCGGGCTCGAACTTTCCACCCACCTCGACTGCGACGACCGGACCCTCGTCCATGTCGGACATGACGTCGACCGGCAGGTTCCTGATCAACCCGCCATCGACGAACAGGCGGCCCGCGCCCTGCCCTGGCGGCAGGAAGGCCGGGATCCGGACTGTATTAAGCGCGGCCTCGGCGACGAGACCGGATCGTTGGACGACCATCTCCGCCGCGACCATGTCGGCCGCCACCGTGAACAGGTCGATCGGCAGCGTCTCGATCACCCGGTCCCCGAAGACCCGGTCCATCACCTGCTCCGCCCCATCGGTCCTCGAGACGGCGCTTCTGGGCGGCACCTGGTAGCGGTGGCGGACCTTCCGGCTGAACATCGCCCTGACTGCCCTGCGGCGGGAGGACGCATCGAGTCCGACCGCGAAGGTCGAGGAGACGATCACGCCAATGCTGGTACCGCCGATCCGATCGACTAGGATCCCGTTCTCTTCCAGTGCCTCGATAAGGCCCAGGTGGGCAAAGCCCCTCGCCCCGCCACCCCCGAGCACCAGGCCGAGCGAGGAGCCGGTGAGCCTCCTGGCGGCTCTCGCCAGATCGGCCCCCTGGGCCTCCCCTGCCTCGATCCGGTGACGGGACCGGGGCCGGAGCAGTTCGATCCAGGCGGCTGCCACATCGGCTGGATACTCCGGGCCGACGAAGATCAAGTCGCAGCCATGGAGCCTCGGCATCTCCTTCCCGGGTGGGGGCATCCGCGGCGGCGCCACACAGACCAGTCGG
>JBJTBP010000079.1:0-2238 GCA_046091385.1 Solirubrobacterales bacterium
GTGACCACCCCGTCGGCCAGCTCCGTTGGGTTGGGGCTGACGATCCCGATCGGGAGCTGCTCGAGGTCCTGACCGCTCTGGCGGCGCTCGAGGTCGAGCGGGCACGCTCGGAGTCCTGGGGCAACGAGGAGCAGGCGGCGACCCTGGTCCGGGGCCTGCTCGAAGACGACTTCGATCCGGTCCGCTTGGTCCCCGAGGCGGCCGAACTCGGCTGCGACCTGTCGGCCGGTGCCGGCTTCCTTATGGTCCGTGCACACGCCGGTTCGGCTCAGGCCGGGGATTGGCGCTCCCGGGTCCTCGACTTGGCGCTCCGGACCGTGCGCGCGGTCGTCCCCGGGACCCTGGCGACGCTCGAGGACGGCGAACAGAACGCGACGGTCGGCCTGCTGGTGCCGGTCGCCGACGAGGATCGCCTGGTCAGGGCCCAGGAGGCGCTCAACCGGGAGCTGCCCCGTTCCCTAGGCGGGATGGCGGTGACGATCGCCAGGTCGAGGATCTGCCCCGAGCCGGCCGAGCTGGGTCGGACCGCATCGGAGGCGAGGCTCGCACTGAACGTCGGCGATGCCGAGGGCCGCAGCCCGATCGCCTTCGAGGAGACCGGCGCCTATCGGCTCCTCCTCGGAACCGGCGAGGTGGAGCTCCGCCGGTTCTTCGCCGAGACGGTCGAGCCACTGGTCGAGTACGACGCCCAGTACGACACCGACCTGGTCGCGACGGTCGAGACCTACCTGGAGAGCGATGCGAACGTCCCGGCGACTGCGAAGCGGATGTACACCCACCGCCACACGATCCGGTACCGGCTCGAGCGGATTCGTGAGCTCTCCGGCCACGACGCAACCGCGACCGAGGGCAGGGAGAGGCTCGGCCTGGGGATAAAGGCGATGAGGGTCCTGGGGATCGCCCCCGAGCGCGGGCCGGCCCGGGAGAAGTCCGGCAAGTAGGCGGTCCCTTTCAGCAACTCCGGGGGGAGGACTCGAACCTCCATTACCGGGACCAAAACCCGGTGGGTTATCCAGTTACCCCACCCCGGAACGCCCGCCGACTCTACCGGCCGTCCGCCAGCCAGCGGCCGCGCTTTTGCCTCCCGCCGGGCCGGTTAGAGTGTCGGTCCATGAACGACACAGGCAGTGACCAGAGTTCTGACCACCCCAGCTGGGGTCTCCTGACCTTCGCCGGCATCCTGATGATCATCCTCGGAGCGGTGGCGATCCTGATCCCGGCGATCGCGAGCTTGTTCATCACCGTCTTCATCGGGTGGATCCTGATCATCGGTTCGCTGTTCATCTTCGGATCGGCCTTCGGCTTCCGCGAGATAGGGAGGATCCTCCTGCGGATCCTGGTCGCGGTAATTACCCTGATCGCCGGCCTCTACCTGGTGATCAATCCGGGTGACGGCACCGAGACACTCACCCTGATCCTGGTCATCTACTTCATCATCGCCGGCCTGTTCCGGATCGGCGCCGGGATCTCCGAACGCGGCAACGACGGAGCCGGCTGGCTGGTCGTCAACGGCGTCCTCTCGCTTCTGATCGGCCTGCTGGTCGGGATCGACTTCCCGAGCTCGGCCGCCTGGGCGATCGGCCTGCTGGTCGGGATCGACCTGATCTTCAGCGGCTGGGTCGTGATCATGCTCGCCTCCGTCGGCAAGCGGGAGGCCCGGGCGGCCTGAAGCCCGGCCGGAGCGGGACCCTTGGCGCCGCCATCGACCACCGCGATCATCATGGCGGCGGGGCGGGGAACGCGGATGCGGTCCCCGCTGCCGAAGGTCCTCCATCCGGTCTGCGGCCGGCCGATGGTGGTCTGGCCGGTGATCGCGGCCGATCGGGCCGGGATCGGCCGGATAGTCGTGGTCATCCCGCCCGGGAGCCCGGTCGGGGAGGTGTTGCCGGACCAGGTCGAGACTGTCGTCCAGGAGGGTGCCGACGGAACGGGAGGGGCCGTCCGGGCTGCCGGGGAGGCAGTGTCGGCCTCTGACGAAGTGGTGATCCTTTCCGGTGACGTGCCCCTGGTCTCACCGGAGGTGATCGGGGGGATGCTCGCCGCCCACCGCGATGACGGGGCCGAGGTCACGGTGCTGACCACGGTCCTCGAGGACCCGGGCACCTCCGGCCGGGTGGTCAGGACGGCGGAGGGGACGATCGAGCGGATCGTCGAGACCAAGGTCGATGGCGATGCCTCTCCGGAGGAGCTGGGGATCCGGGAGGTAAACAGCGGGACCTATGTATTCAAGGGGGAGGC
>JBJTBP010000080.1:0-3895 GCA_046091385.1 Solirubrobacterales bacterium
GACCACACCGGTGGTCGAGGAGCTCGAGATCCGACTGGCAACCTGGGCCGGGGTCAGTCCCGGCTCACCCGAGAGAAGCAGTGCGGCCGCCCCGGCGACGTGCGGGCTGGCCATCGATGTACCCGACCAGCTCGCGCTCGAGGTGGTCGAGACCTGGGTCGCCGAGAGGATCCCGGCACCCGGTGCGAAGACGTCGAGGCAGCTGCCGAAGTTGGAGAACGATGCCCTGGCGTCGCTCGAGGTAGTCGCCCCGACCGTGATCGCCTCCGGGGCGGATGCCGGCGAGTAGTTGCAGGCGTCGGCGTTCGAGTTGCCGGCGGCGACGGCGACCGATACGCCGTCATTGAAGACCCGCTGGATCGCCAGGTTGATCGAGGATGAGTAACCACCACCGAGGCTCAGGTTGGCCACTGCCGGAACGCCGGACGGGTGGTCGGAAGCGACCCAGTCGATCCCGGCGATCACGCCAGAGTAAGAACCCGAGCCGTTGCAGTCGAGAACCCTGACCGCGACCAGCGAGGCCTTGGGGGCGACTCCGTAGTCCTTGCCGGCAACCGTGCCGCCGACGTGGGTTCCGTGACCGTGGCAGTCGTTCCAGCCCTGGCCGTCGGAGAAGGCGGTGAAGCCATCGGAGGCGACCCTGTTTTCGAACTGGACGTGATCGGGCCTGATCCCGGTGTCGATGATGTAGGCCTCTACCCCGGAGCCGTCGGTCGAGGTGGTGATCCGGCCGTTGCCGGGGAGGGCCCGCTGGTCGACCCGGTCGAGGCCCCAGAGCGAGGTGGCCGAGTCCCGGACCGCGAGCGCCCTGACGGGACCATCCGCCTCGACCGCGAGAACGTCCGGATCCTCGCGAAGCCTCTTGACGTCGGCGGGCTCTAGCTGGGCGACCAGGCCGTTGATCCGGGAGGTGAAAACGTCTTCGACGTCGTTGCCCCGCCGCTCTTCGGAGCGGGCCTTCGCTACCTGGTCGGTGCCGCCCTTGAAGATCACGATGTAGTCACCGGTGGGTTCGGCCGCCCGGGCTTCTCCGGTCGAGAGGGCAAACAGGGAAATCGCCGCGATGAGCAGCAGGGCTCCCGAGAGGAGCAGGGAAAGGGAGCCTTTCCGGCCCGTGGCGGTCTGGTGCGTGGCGACTGGGTGCATGCGGTTTCGGTCCCTTTTTTCTTCTACGGACGGACTTGCTTCCCTGGTTGCCTCCGGTGCCGGGGAAGAGCCGTTTCTGGCTCCTACTCCCGCAGACACCGCCGCTCCGAAAAAGTTACGGGACTTCCTGAATAAGTCAAGCTACCCGATCCGGGTACCTAACGCGACCGGCCACCCCGGCGACGATCGCAAGCCACGGTCTGCGGGTGACCAGGGCCCCCACTTGGCGAACCCCTCCGACGGCCTGACCTGGGAGGCCCTGCGGGGCCTCAGCCTTCGGGAGAAGGCCCCGATCATCGCCGGGATGATCAGCAGGGCGTAATCGATCCCGGCCCCCGGGGACCCGCGGTCAGTTCTTCACGTACCAGCCGTACTTCTTGATCGAGCCGGTGACCCCGTCCTTGATCGCCTTGACCCGGAAGGTGTGGTTACGGCCGCGCTTGAGCTTCTTGTAGGTCTTCGGCGAAGAGCACTTGCCCCAGCTCTTGCCATCCAGCTGGCACTTGAAGCTCGAACCGGACTGGGAGGACTTGAACTTGAAGGTTGCCTTCCGGCTGTCTGTCTTGCTGGAAGGCTTCGCCTTGAGGGATGCGGTCGGCCCCTTTGCAAACGCGGCCCCTACCTGGTTGGCCTCGGTGAGGGTGACCTGGCAGGTTGCCGTTCCGGAACATGGACCACTCCAGCCCTTGAACCCGGATCCTGAGTCTGGCTTGGCAGTGAGCGTCACTGTAGTCCCACCGGTGAAGTCGGCAGAACAGGTGGACCCGCAGGAGATGCCAGACGGATTAGAGGTGACTGCTCCCGAGCCGCTCCCCGACTTCGTTACCTCCAGCCGGAGGTTGGCCCCGAGTGTGGCGAGGACCCAGTCCCGGGCCGAGAGCACTCGCGAGTAGACCCCGGGGAAGTTGGGTAGGGCGCACTCGTTTCCCCAACTGGTCAAGCCGGCCAGCCGCCTCCCACCTCCGGAGACGAAGGCAATCAGCGGGCCCCCGCTATCGCCATAACAGGTATCGGGCGTTCCGGTGGAGAAGTTCCCGGCGCAGATCATCGAGGTCGCGTAGAAGGAGGCTCCGTAGGAGGGGCCACTCGAGCAGAGGGCATCGGAGATAAACGTGACATCGGCCTCCATCAGGTCGTTCGGATAACCCCCCGGGTTGCAGTTTCCCCCAGACTGCGAGGTACAGCCCCAGCCGGCGACTTCGGCGGGCTGTCCCCCGGAGGTGCTCGAAGCCTCGCTCGGGGCGATCATCTCCGTGGTCGGCTGGTTGGAGCGTGTCCCCAACTCGAGCAGTGCGAAGTCCCACTGCTCGGTCGTCGGGTTCCAGCCCGGGTTGACCTCGATTGAGGTCAAGTTGATCCGGTCCGAGGAACTGATGGAAGTCAAGTCGTTGATCCCGATCGCCACCTGGATCGAGGATGTGGGGTCGACCACCCCGTTCTCGTCGGTGACGCAGTGGGCGGCCGTAAGGACCCAGTACTCATCGATCAATGTTCCCCCGCAGAACTGGGCGCTCGAGGGGTTCGGAACAGACGAGTAAAGGAGCGCGGCCTGGGACGGCCAGGACCCGTTGGGAGCGACCGAGCCACCGATTACCCGCGGGGTGATTAGACCTCCGTCTTCCTTCCCCGCGGCCTGGGTAGGGGAAACCATGACCACTCCGAACAGCAGCAGGAGCAGGGCGACGCCCGCTCCAGTCGAAATCGTCCTGAACTTTCCCGCCACTTCGATACTCCATTCGCTCGGTGTCCCGCGGCCGAGTTACGGCCCCGGAGGACGATACCCAGTGATCTATCCGGATCTCGCCTTTCTACTTCTAAACCCAGTGACCCATCCGGGTTCCGAAAGTAACGCCCGCAAATCGACCTGGCGACGCCGAACTCGCTCACTCGCCTAGGGTTGATCGAGTTCGTCAGCCCGGCGGATGACCCGAAAAAGAGCTGAAAGGGGAGCGGGAGATGGCTGAGGAGAACAGGATGTGGGTCCTGGCCGAGAGGCCCGATGGCCCGGTCGACGAGAACACCTTCAGGATGGAGAGTTCACCCGTCCCCGAGATCGGTGACGGCGAGGCCCTGGTCCGGGTCCGGGTCGTCTCGATCGACCCGACCAACCGGATGTGGATCGGCGAGGAGCCGACCTACCTGCCGCCGGTCGCGATCGGCGAGGTAATGCGCGGACTCGGCCTCGGTGAGGTGGTCGAGTCGAACAACCCCAACTTTCCCGTCGGTGCCCGAGTCCAGGGGCTGACCGGATGGCAGGACTACGCCGTGATCAGCGACGAACAGCCGCTGATGGTCGTCCCCGACGGGGTCGAGGCAGATGACGCCACTCTGCTCGGCGCCCTCGGGATGACCGGGGCGACGGCCTGGTTCGGGATGAAGGAGATCGGCCAGCCGAAGGAGGGCGAGACCGTGGTCGTCTCGGCCGCGGCCGGCGCGGTCGGCTCGGTCGCTGGCCAGCTCGCAAAGGCCGAAGGGGCCAGGGTGGTCGGTATCGCCGGCGGCCCGGAGAAGTGCGCCTGGATCGTCGATGAGCTCGGCTTCGACGCCGCCGTCGACTACAAGGCCGATGACTGGCACGACCAGCTCAAGGCAGCCCCCCCGGACGGGATCGACGTCGACTTCGAGAACGTCGGCGGCGAGATCATGGAAGCCGTCTTCAGCAGGCTGAACATCAACGCCCGGGTCGTCCTCTGCGGCCTGATCTCCGGCTACAACGACGCCGAGCCGCCGCCGGGTCCGCGCTCGTTCG
>JBJTBP010000081.1:0-4306 GCA_046091385.1 Solirubrobacterales bacterium
CTTCGGGATGTCCCAGACCCAGTTCTGGCTCCGATCGGCGAAGCCGCCCCACTCGACGGTGATCAGGGACCGTGAATCGGAATACCGCCTGAAGGAGTCGCGGATCGGCATGCCCAGGATCTCCGCGCCCTCGGCAGAGAAGTCGATCACCAGGAGCTCAGGCACCTCCTGGAGCCTCAGGTCGTCACTCGGGCGCGGCCAGGCAGCCCGTTTTTTCGGTGTCCTGGCACTCCCTGCCGGCACTGGTGCCGAAACGTCACACCTAAGGGTCGCGGGACGCCTGCCGCTGTCGATCGTGACCACCCCGGACACCCGGAAGAGGAGGTCACCGCGCTCGGTCTGGGGGATCGCCGAGAGGCTCATTCTGGCCAGTGCGAATGACCCACCACCCTCCAGCTCGGCAGGAGGGGGCTCGGGGATCGCCTCGACGGTCGACCACTCGAGGTCCGCTGAGGATTCCCACTGGATCAGGTTCACCGCCCCGACCAGAAGGGTCAGCAGCAGGCCGGCGACGACCGTGACCACGGCGCCCCGTGGCATCTCCTTGAGGCCCCTGCGAAGCTCATCGAGGATTCGACTCATCCGGGGGCTGAGGATATGTGAGGCCCCGGGCGGCTCGCGAAGAGGCTGGGGTTCCCCGAAGGACTCAGTGGCCCTCTTCGTGGAGCCGAACCACGCTGCTCCAGACCTCGCTGGACGCAGCCTCGGCCTCCGCCTCCTCCACCGGTAGTTCGGCCGGCCTGTGAATGGGGTCCCCAAACCGGATCGTGATCTTCGGGAAGCGAAGGAATCCGGCCTTGTGGAGGGAGGTCGCCTCGATGATCGCGGCGGGAATGACGGGAGCACCGGTCGTCAGAGCGAGCACCCCAACGCCTCGACGTGGTGGAACGGAGTCGAGGGCCGGCCTGATCCCGCCCTGGGGGTAGATCACCACGAGGCCACCCCTCTCGAGAATCGCCTCGGCCGTCGCCACCGCCTCCTCGTCATGGGCCCCCCGCCTGACTGGAAAGGCACCGAGGGCCGACAGGACCCTGCCCGCTACCGGGTTGGAGAAGAGCTCCGCCGCAGCCATGAACTGGACGGGGCGATCGATCCGGTAGGCGAGGAAAAAGTGGTCGAGGTAGGAGCCGTGGTTCGGGGCGACGAGGACGCCACCCTCCCCTGGGAGCAGGTGCAGTCCGTCCACTGTGGTCCGCCAGGCCGCGAGGACCGGTTTGAGGAGGCCTTTCAGAACGCGCTGCGGAAGACCGGGCTCACGGCTCGCCGCCCGATCCCTCAATCGCTGAAGCTTCTGCTCGTTGCCGGAACTCGCCACGAGCCGATTATCACCGGGTCCTCGAGACGGTTTGAGGTACGTAGCCTGGCGGCTCCCGGAATTGGCCCAGCGCCTCCCGATCCGGGTCAGATCTTCGCTGGCGTGAAATCGCCGGACTCGGGGAGGGCTTCAGTCCGGGCCGCCTTCTTGAAATCGGTCTTGGCCAGGTCGACGACGTAGGTCGTCGGGTCTCCGATCGTCCGGTACGAGTAGCGCTTGCCGGAGAGGTTGCTGATCGTCGACCAGCTGGTCACCTCGTCGGTCAGGCCCCCGCCCGGGGCCGGCTCCTTGATCAACCCCGGCGTAATGTCGAAGTTGTTGAGAATGTGAAGGGCAAGCTGTTCGGAAGCGTGCCCATCAGCGGGTTGGTCGGAGGCCGTGACCTGGGTCAGTGCCCGAACGAATCGGGAAGGCGGCGAAGAGTCCCCGGGCAGTCCCATGACCCCCTGGCCCTCACCGAGGGGGGCGATCTCCACGTCGTCGATCTTCACGGCCTTCGGGTCCACGGACGAGAGGCCGACGTAGTTGGAGAGGTTGGTGTGGTGCCACTCCATGTAGGGGGCGTTGGTGCCCACGCCGAGCGGGTTATTGACGACGCGGATTCCTTCCGGGTGGTACTCGATTGCCAGGGAATCATCCTCGTCGTGTACCAGGACGTGACAGCCCGGTACGAAGCCCATTCCCGGATCCATGCCCCACACGTTCACGCTGACCAAAGCCTCGCGTACGTCGCCCAGTGAGGCGCAGGTCCCCAGGAGGAACGAGACGACCTCGACTTGCGCCAAGTCGGTGCCGTCCCCCTTGAACTCCTGGTACGACGCGTAACCGGGCATGTAGAGCATGTGGGCCGAGAGACCGGCGTCATTCATGCCATCCACGAGCCAGACGGGGTTCTCGAAGCCCGCCATCCCAACTACCCCGTATTTGGCAGTCCATGTCTTCGAGGGGTCCTTGCTTCCAGGGGGGACGCTTCCGGTGCCCTCGTAGTCAGCCGGAAGGGCACCCAGGCACCAGGGCAGCATCGGCGGGAATTCCATTGTCCGGCCTACGACGACCGAGCCGTCCTTGGCGGTCTTGTTCTTGAAGTTGGTGCACATGGGTTTCTCCTCGGTTGTCTGTTACTGGGTTGGTGTTGGGGACGTCGAAGCTGCGGGGGGCGTTATTGCCGGACTCGCCGGAGGGGTGACCAGATGGGATGGGGTCACGGCAAAAGATGGCGGCACTGGGGGAGCGGTGTCCTTGCCCTCTCCCTTGGCGGACTTCCGGAGGATCAGGTAGGTGGCGATCGCGGCGATCATCGTCACCACTGCCAGGGCGACCATCATCTCGGCGAAGGCGTCGCTGTAGGCAAAGGCGGCGTCGCGCAGAACTTCCGGGTTGCCCGGCTTGGCGCCCGAGGCCGAGAACTTCTCGAGGGCGCTGCCGGCGCTTGCGCCGAGCTTCTCCTGGACCTTCGAGCGGGTGATCATGTCGACCATCACCGTCGAACCGGCGAGACCCAGGGCGAACCAGAATTGACCGATCGTCAGGCGCGACGAAGCAACGGCGCCATAGCGGTTGGCGGGCGCTTCCTGAAGGATCATGCCTCCGTAGGGAACCGAAGCGATGATGATGCCTGCACCGCTCAGAAGCATGGCCGGGGTAAATGCCCAGACACTCGAGGGACGACCGGCAGCGGTGATCGCAAAGACGACGAAGCCGATCGAACAGACGATCGCACCGAGCATTACTGCTCCCCTACGGGTGAGAATCCCCGATCCTCTTAGCTTGCCCGCGATCAGCGCTCCGATGATTGCGGCCACGAGGAAGGGGAGTTGGGCGAGCGAAAGCTCGATCCCGGTCGCGTTGTTGGCGTATTGGAAGAGGTTGGTGAAGGAGATCAGCGTGGTGCCGTAAGTCAGGTTGTAGACCAGGCCACAGAGGATCGCGGCGATGAAGATCGGATCCTTGAACAGCCCGACCGGGAAGAACCCCGCCTCTCCCTTGTCCCGCTCCCTGATGTAGAAGGCGATGAAGAGCAACACCCCGACGATCACCGGGCCGAAGGTGAGGGGGGAGGCGATCCTGTCGCTCGCGTGGGAGATGCCGACGAGGGTGAGAATGATCGATAGGGCGAGGAGGACCTGGCCGAGGGCATCCCAGGGCCCACTGTTCTTCTGTTCGCCGCCACCGGGCGTAATTGCGAGGGCCAGGGGAACACTGATGATGCAGAGGACTGGGATCACCAGGTAGGCCAACCGCCAGTCGATTCCGGCCAGGGACGATCCGGCGAAGACGATCAAAACGCCGGCGGCTCCGCCCGAGGCCATGAAGGTGCCCATCGCAGCGGAGAGGCCCCCCTTGCTGGTCGCGAAGTCCTTGAGGAAAGCGAAGCTGGCCCCGTACACAGCGCCCAGCCCGATCCCGGCGATGATGCGACCGAGGAGAAAGACCGGGGTATCGGGGGCGGCCATCACGATCAGGTCGCCGGCGGCACTGAAGAGGAGCGAGAAGACGAGGATCCTGCGACGCCCGAGCCGGTCGCAGAACATCCCGGTGGTTATCGCAGTAGCGGCGAGAAAGAGTGTGCTGATACTCGCCGCGAGGGCTGCCGAGTTGCCCATTTGGAGATCGGTCGCCGCACGCAGCAGGGCCGAGGAGTTGATGTTCGGGTCTGATGACTGGACCCCGGCGAGGAAACCGAGAAAGAGGATCGCGATGAAGGCCTTCTGACCGCTGACGGCCCCTGGGGAGGACGAAGACGAGGCCGAGGGACCTGGCGTCGCTGGAGCGGCGGAGGACGAGCTCACGAAATGGAAAGTATCTCTAAAGGGCTCCTCTCGGAGGCTCCCACGGGGCCGGGAGATGGACGCCGGGGCCTTCGAGCGGCTCGGACCCACGACTCGGGAGAACGCGCCCGGCAGGATTCGAACCTGCGACCTCATGCTCCGGAGGCATGCGCTCTATCCAGCTGAGCTACGGGCGCGGGGGGCTGGACCGAAGGGCCAGGGC
>JBJTBP010000082.1:0-2799 GCA_046091385.1 Solirubrobacterales bacterium
AATCGACGACATCAACTCCTCGATAATGATGAGAAAGGCCGTCGATCGCGCGCTTAGGCGGCTCCTCGAGGCGACCGAGGAAGAAGGGACGGAAGAGGCCGAGCGACGGATGGCCGCCCTGGCCCAGGTGTCGCGCCACACGCTCCGCGACACGATCGACTCGATCTTCGACCTGCTCAGGTCGCGCGGGGACGAGTTCCCGCGCCTGGAGATCCCGTTCGGGCGACCGGACTACCCCGAGGACGAGATCGTCGCCCTGGCAGGGGTGATCAGGAAGGCGCTCTCGCTGGAGGGCGTCAAGCGCTTCTCGGACGAACAGAAGGAGAAGTGCCGGAAGATGCTGGCGCTGATCGAGGTCCGGGAAACCCGAATGCTGACTGCGGACAACTTCGACGACCTCTCCTTCACGAACAAGGACCTCGAGGAGAAGACCGGCCTGATCGGCTCCTGGCAGACGATCGGGACGAAGCTCGCCGAGCGGGAAGCGTGGCCGTGGCTGATCGAGTTCGGTGCCCTGCTCGAGGAGTTCGGGCGTGAGTACGCACGCCTCAAGGACGAACGGTCGGCACTCGACTTCGAGGACCTCCAGATCAAGGCGCTCGGCCTGCTCGAAGGAAACGAAGCGATCAGCGCCGAGTACGGTTCCCGGTTCGTCGAAATCATGGTCGACGAGTTCCAGGACACCAACCAGCTCCAGATGAAGTTGATCGAGGCCTTGAGGGGTGGCGGCAGTAACGGGGCCGATAGGGCGCGGCTGTTGACCGTCGGCGACGAGATGCAGGCGATCTACGGCTTCCGCCATGCCGACGTCGAGATCTTCAGGGAGCGGCGCAAGGAGCTCGCCGATGGCAACGACCGGGTCGATCTGATCGACCTCCCGGAGAACCACCGCTCGACGCCGGCCGTGATCGAGGCCGTCAACGCCCTCGGCAGGGAGCTCCACTCCCGGCCCGGTGAAGGGGACGAGGCCGGCCCCCCCGCCTTCACCGAACTCCAGGCTGGGCGGGAAGACACCGTGACCGGGCCGGCAACGACCCTGCTCCTGACCCCGAAGAACGGCTGGGAAGAGAGCAACCTTGGGAATCTCGCCCCGTCAGAGTCGGAACTCTCCAAGGACAAGAAGGCAACGGTCGCCGAAGCCCTTGCCCTCGCCGCCACGATCCGCGAATTGATCGATGAAGGGAAGTACTCGCAGGGCGACGTTGCTGTCCTGCTCCGGTACACGACCGACCTCCCGACCTTCGAAGCGGCGCTCAACCAGTTCGGACTCAGGACCGTGGTCCCGGCATCGAAGGGCTTCTGGAAGTCCAGGCCGGTGGGCGAGCTGATCGCACTGCTGGCGACCGTCGCAAACCCACACGACGACGAGGCAGTGATCTCGGTCCTCACCTCCCCCGCCTGTGGGGCGGGGCCGGATGGGCTGTGGAAGGTGAGGAAGGCGGCCGGGCGGGGCGAGCCGCTCTGGACCGGCGTCGCTGAGATCGCCCGGGAGAACGACGGCGGAGGGACCGACGGCGAGCTGGAGGCGATCGCGAGCCTCTACCGGGTCGTCGAGGAGGCCCGGACTGAGGCAACGACCCTCTCACTGGAGAGCCTGGTCTCCAGTCTGCTCGACCGGTCGGGACTCGATCTCGCAAACCTGTTCCGCGACCGCTCCTCGCTCGCCTACCTGGAACGAATCGCAACCCTCGCCGGAAACTACGAACGCCAGGAGGGCCGTGACCTGCGTGGCTTCCTCGACTGGGCGGCGGCTAGCCGCGAAGCCGACGCTGAAGCGGCGATCGCAACCGCGAGCGAGGACGAAGACGCGGTCAAGATCATGACGATCCACAAGTCGAAGGGCCTTGAGTTCCCGGTCGTCTGCGTTGCCGACCTCGGTCGCGGACTCGGGGCCAAGTACGACGGTCCGGTGCGGATCGGCTTCGAGGGAACCGACGGGGCGATGGAGGTCGGCTTCAAGGTTCCGGGCGGAGGCCCCGAGATCTTCGACTGGGAAACGCTCCAGGACCGGGTCCGGACGGAGACCGAGGCCGAGGAGCTCCGCCTGCTCCACGTCGCCATGACCCGGGCTGAAGAGCGCCTCATCCTGAGCGACAAGGTTCACCCTTCCTCCCCGGATACCCCGACCCAGCATCGCTCGGCGATGCTCAGGATCTGCGAGAGGTTCGGGCTCGACACCTCGAAGCCGGAAGAGTGGGTTTCGAGCTTCAACTCCTCCGGCCTGACCGAGATCTTTGCCCTGAAGGCCAACCTGCCGGGTGATGACGGCACCCCTCCCGGAGAAATCCGCGAGGAGTTCGAACTGGTGGTGCCGACCCGCCGGCCGAAGGGCACCACGCCCCCACTGGCCCGGCCGACCAGGGCGTTCTTCCCGGACGTCCCGCTCTCCTTCTCGGGACTGTCGGAGTTCAGGGAGTGTCCGACCCGCTTCTTCGCCCGTCGCGTCCTCCGGATGGAGGTCGAGGGTCGGGCCGAGCAGTGGTCCGGTCCGGAAAAGACCGGCCTGACAGAGCGTGACGGCGGCACGAAGTTCGGCACGGCGGTTCACGAGCTGCGGGAGGAGAGCGCAGCGAACGGGTGGAAGTCACCGGACGCGGCCCGGGTAGAAGCCGCCCTCGAGGCCGAACGGGTCGACAAGTCGGGCGACGGGACCCTGGAGAAGGCGGTCGAGATGATCACCGGCTTCCTCGACTCCGACCTCGGCGAGAAGGTCCAGCAGTCCTCCACCGCCGCGACGGCCGAGCTGCCGATCGTGCTCGGAATCGGCGGGTTGACGATCAGGGGCTTCGTCGACCTGCT
>JBJTBP010000083.1:0-11463 GCA_046091385.1 Solirubrobacterales bacterium
GACGGGGTCTCGGTCACCCCCTTCGACCGTCCGCTCGGTGAGCCGCCCGAGCTCGGCCGGAGGATCGCCCGCACCACCCAGACGATCGTCCAGGACGAGGCCTCGATCGGCCGGACCGCCGACCCGCTGGCCGGCTCCTGGTACGGCGAATCCCTGACCGACCAGCTGGCCGAGGCCGCCTGGGAGCGCTTCCAGGAACTCGAGCGAAACGGCGGCATGGTCGAGACGCTCCGCTCCGGTGCGATCCAAGCCACTTTGACCGAAGGAGCCGAGCGCTTCGAGGACGAGCTGATCCACCGCGACAAGGTGATGACCGCGGTCAACGAGTTCCCGATCCTGGGCGATGACGGCACCGAGGCCGAACCGTTCGACCGCGAACCGCTCGCCAAGCTGGAGGCCGACCGCCTGACCGAGTCCGACCCGGTCGACTGCTCGGCCCTTGCCGGCGAGGACCTCGACGGCCTGCTCGGGCGCGCCGTCGAGCTGGCCAGAGCCGGCGCCCGGATCGACGAGATGATCTACGCCCTCGACGGCGCGCCCGACGAGGTCGACCCGATCACCCCGCGGCCCGACGCCGCCCCCTTCGAGCGGCTCCGCAAGGTCGCCTCCGACCACGAGGCAAAGACCGGCGAGACGCTCCAGATGTTCCTCGCCTGCCCCGGGCCGATCGCCTCACACGTGTCCCAGGCCAACTGGGCCAAGAGCTTCTTCGAGTCGGGCGGGATCACCACCGTGCCGAGCGGCCCGCTCCCCGACAACGCCGCCCAGGCCGCGGCCCTCTCGGACGGCGGCGTCAAGGTCGCGGCGGTCTGTGCGGGCAAGGACATCCCGCCCGAGGACGTGGCCGACCTGGTCGCCGGACTCCGCGAGGCCGGGGCCGAGTTCATCTACCTGGCCCGGCCTGCGCCCGGGGTCGAGGAGGTCGCCGGGGCCGACGACGTGGTCCGCGACGGGGTCGACATGCTGATCACCCTGGCTGGGGCGCTGGGGAGGCTCGGGGTCAAATGAGTGAGGGCGACGGGGCGAGGAACGGATCGACCAGCGGCTTCGGGGCCGGCTCCCTGCCCGACTTCACTGAGGTCGAGCTCGGCGGCGTCCACCGCGAGCCCGAGACCGAGGCGGCGATGCGCGACGTTCTGGCCGAGGCCTCCGGCCCCAACGGCTACCAGTGGCAGACGCCCGAGGGGATCGAGCTCGATCCCGGCGACACCTCGGAGGCGATCGAAGGGCTCGACTTCCTCGAGACGATGCCCGGATTCCCGCCCTACCTCCGCGGCCCCTACCCGACGATGTACGTAAACCGGCCCTGGACGATCCGCCAGTACTCGGGCTTCTCGACCGCCGAGGACTCGAACGCCTTCTACCGCCGAAACCTCGCCGCCGGCCAGCGCGGCCTCTCGATCGCCTTTGACCTGGCCACCCACCGCGGCTACGACTCCGACAACCCCAGGGTGATGGCCGACGTCGGCATGGCCGGGGTGGCGATCGACTCAATCTACGACATGCGGACCCTGTTCGACGGCATCCCGCTTGACCAGATGTCGGTCTCGATGACCATGAACGGGGCTGTCATCCCGGTGATGGCGCTCTTCATCGTCGCCGGCGAGGAGCAGGGCGTCCCCCACGACCAGCTGACCGGCACGATCCAGAACGACATCCTCAAGGAGTTCATGGTCCGGAACACCTACATCTACCCGCCCCGGCCCTCGATGAGGATCGTCTCGGACATCATCGCCTACACCTCGAAGGAGATGCCCCGGTTCAACTCGATCTCGATCTCCGGCTACCACATGCAGGAGGCAGGGGCGACCGCCGACCTCGAGCTCGGCTACACCCTGGCCGACGGGATCGAATACGTGAAGGCTTCGCTCGCCGCCGGCCTGGACGTCGATGAGTTCGCCCCCAGGCTCTCCTTCTTCTGGGCGATCGGGATGAACTTCTTCATGGAGGTGGCGAAGATGCGGGCCGGGCGTTTGCTCTGGTCCCGCCTGATGCGCCAGTTCGACCCGAAGGATCCGCGCTCGATGTCGCTTCGGACCCACTGCCAGACCTCCGGCTGGTCGCTCGCCGCCCAAGACCCCTTCAACAACGTGATCCGGACCTGCGTCGAGGCGATGGCCGCGACCCAGGGCCACACCCAGTCGCTCCACTCCAACTCGCTCGACGAGGCGCTCGGCCTGCCGACCGATTTCTCGGCCCGGATCGCGCGGAACACCCAGCTTTTCCTCCAGTACGAATCCGGCACCACCCGGACGATCGACCCCTGGGCCGGCTCCTACTACGTCGAGTACCTGACCGACCAGCTCGCCCGTCGCGCCCTCGACCACATGGCCGAGATCGACGAGGCCGGCGGGATGACCGAGGCGATCAACGCCGGCATCCCCAAGCTCCGGATCGAGGAGGCCGCCGCCCGGACCCAGGCCCGGATCGATTCCGGCCAGCAGCCAGTGGTCGGGGTCAACGTCTACCGCCCCGAGGGCGATACCTGGGTCGACGTCCTGAAGATCGATAACGACGAGGTCCGGGCAGCCCAGATCGCCAAGCTCGACCGACTCCGCGAGGAGCGCGACCAGGCCAAGGTCGACCGGGCGCTCGAGGCCCTGACCCACGCCGCCGAGAGCGGTGAGGGCAACCTGCTCGAACTCGCGGTCGAGGCTGCGAGGACGTATGCGACCGTCGGCGAGATAAGCGATGCTCTGGAGAAGGAGTACGGTCGCCATCAGGCGGAGATCAAGTCGATAGGCGGCGTCTACCAGGAGGAGATCGGAGTGGATTCGGATTCCTTCGCAAGCGTGAAGGACAGGGTCGTTCAGTTCGAGAAGGCCGAGGGCCGCCGCCCCCGGATCCTCGTCGCGAAGATCGGCCAGGACGGCCACGACCGTGGCCAGAAGGTGATCGCCACCGCCTTTGCCGACCTCGGCTTCGACGTCGACATCGGCCCGCTCTTCCAGACACCCGAAGAGGTCGCCCGCCAGGCGATCGAGGCCGACGTCCATGCGGTCGGGGTCTCGACCCTGGCCGCCGGCCACATGACTCTGGTCCCCGAACTCCGCGCCGCGCTCGATGCCCTCGACCGCCCCGACATCGCGATCGTCGCCGGAGGGGTGATCCCGCCGGTCGACTTCGAACCGTTGAAGGAGGCAGGCGCCGACCTGATCTTCCCGCCCGGGACGGTGGTCGGCGAGGCGGCCGGCGAGCTGCTCGACCTGCTCGCCGAAAGGCGCGGCCTCGACCTGAAGACGGCCTGATGCCCGACCGGGGCGCCGAAGGACTGGCCGAGCTGGAGCAGGGGGTCCTCTCCGGGGACCGCGGTGCGCTCTCGCGGGCGATCACCCTGGCCGAGAGCACCCGGCCCGAGGACGTAACCCAGGCCCAGGAACTGATCAGCGACCTCTTGCCAAAGACCGGTGGCTCGGCCCGGGTCGGCCTGACCGGCGTTCCCGGTGCGGGCAAGTCGACCGCGATCGAGGCGCTCGGCCTCTGGCTTCTCGAGCGGGGGAAGAAGGTCGCCGTCCTTACGATCGACCCCTCGAGTGCGCGGACCGGCGGCTCGATCCTCGGCGACAAGACCCGGATGCAACAGCTCTCTGCCTCCGAGTATGCCTTCATCCGGCCCTCGCCTTCGGGAGGGGTCCTGGGCGGGGTCGCCCGAAGGACCCGCGAGGCGATCCTCCTCTGCGAGGCCGCCGGCTACGACGTGGTCCTGGTCGAGTCGGTCGGGGTCGGCCAGTCCGAGTCCGAGATGGCCGACCTGGTCGACACCCTCTGCCTGTTGCTCGTCCCCGGCACCGGGGACGAGCTCCAGGGGATAAAGCGCGGCCTGATGGAGGTGGCCGATGTGGTGGTCGTAAACAAGGCAGACGGCGACCGGGTCAACGCCGCCAACCGGGCCCGGGGGGACTTCCGCCAGGCCCTCCACATGCTGCCGCCCTCGACCCCCGGCTGGGAGACCCCGGTGCTGACTGCCTCGGCTTTGGAGGGGACCGGCCTGGCCGAGATCTGGGACGCGGTCGAGGGCCACCGGGAAGTCCTCGAAGGGTCCGGCCTACTCCAAGAGCGCCGGGCCCGCCAGGGCGAGGTCTGGCTCGAGTCGATGATCGAGGACGCAGCGATCGAGGACTTCCTCGCCCGCGAGGGCATGACCGAGGCCGTCCAGGCCGCCCGCGCCGCCGTCGCCTCGGGCGAGAAGACGGTGCCCGAGGCCTTTCTCTCGGTACTCGACTCGGCGGGTAACTGAGAGCCCCTCCCTATACTCCCGCTCATGAAGAGACTCCTAATCGCCGCCGCCCTTGTTGCCCTCGCCGTTCCGGCCGTCGCCGGATCCGAGCCTTCCGAACGAGCGACCAAGAGGGTTGGTGCCTACAACAACTACTTCGATCCGAAGAAGGTCAGCGTGCGCAAGGGGACCAAGGTCACCTGGGTTGTCCGCCAGGGCGTCCACAACGTCCGGGGCTCGGTCCTCAACTCGCCCAACATGACCAGGGGCGGCTCCTACTCGAAGACCTTCAAGCGCCGCGGAACCTTCCGCTACGTCTGCACCCTCCACCAGGGGATGGGTGGCAAGGTCGTAGTCCGGTAGTTCGCTAGGCCGCTTCGGCGGCCAGCTCTTCCAGCCGTCCCGCCTCGATCTCGACCCCCTCGGCCATCTCGTCGAGGTCCTTGACCAGGTTCGGGTCCGCACAGAACCCGAACCCCAGCCGGTCCCCGGAGGAGATAACGGCGATCCTGAGGGCGTGTCCCTCGCCGATCTCGGCGATCGTGAACAGATTTTCGACCGGCGCCCCGAGCACGCTCACCTGATCCCGCGGCCCCTTGACGTTGGAGATCGAGACCGCGAACGCCCTCGGGCTCGCCTCGACCTTCTCGATCAGGTGACGGAGTCGCCCCGACACCTGACCGATCGCCCTGGTGATCTGGTCGAGGTTCTCGGCGTCGTGGTCGGTCTTTCGCTCCCAGGTCTCGGCCCGGATCTCCTTCAACCGCTCGACCGGGTCGGGCTGGTCCAGGTGGAGCGGGACCGAGAAGAAGGAGTCGCGGTTGGCCGCCTTGTCGCCCTCGCGGTGAAGGCTGACCGGTACCCGGGCACGCAGGTCACCAACGATGTCGGTGTGCTCGACCTCCATCCAGTGGCGAAGCGAGCCGGCGATCACCGAGAGGACCGCGTCATTCAGGGTCGCATCGGCCAGCTGCTTGGCCGAGTCGTGGAGGGCCGGCAGCGAGACTGAGGCAAAGGCGATCGCCCTCTCGTGGCCCAGCTCTCCTTCGAAGGGCGAGGGGCCGTGGGAGCGGCCGAACTCCCGCTCGAACAGCCCGATCAGGTTGGAGCGCCGCTCCCGCTCACTCTCTTCTGTGTGGACGGCCGGTTTGGTCGACCCCTTCTTCGGGGTCGGTCGACCCTCGCCACTCTCGTCGGCCGGGTCCCAGAGCACCTCCTTCGCAAACCGCATCGCGGTCGATCCATCGGCCAGGGCATGGTGGATCCTCCAGATCAACGCCCTGCCGCCGCCTTTCAGCCGGGCGAACTCGATCTTCCAGAGCGGCCTGTCCCGGTCCAGCCGCTCGCTGAACAGCTCGGCCGTCAGCCGGTCGAGCTCCTCCACCGACACCTCGCCGCCCTCGGATGCCTCGACCAGGTGGTTTTCGAGGGCGAAGGACTCGTCCTCTTCCCAGAAGTACTCCCCGTCTTCCTCGATCAGCTTTCGCCGGAGCTCGGGCACCCCCTCGATCCGCTCCGAGACGATCCCGAAGAACTCCTCGAAGTCGACCTCCCCCTCGCCGATCAGGACCACCTTGCAGGTGTGCCCGGCGATCGTCGGCCCCTCCAGGTGGAGGATCGCCACGTCTTCCTCGGTCAGTTGGACTCGCTCGGACAACTTGGGGGAAAGGGTAGAGGCCCGGCTCAGCTCGAGCGCTTGAAGCCCCGGAGCCTCAACGAGTTGGTGACCACGAAGATCGACGAGAGCGCCATCGCCGCCCCGGCGAGCATCGGGTTGAGCATCCCGGTCATCGCCACCGGGATCAGGACCGTGTTGTAGGCGAAGGCGAAGAACAGGTTCTGCTTGATCGTCTTCAGCGTCGCCCTCGACAGCCGGATCGCATCCACCGCACCGCGCGGATCGCCCGAGACGAGGGTCAGGTCCCCGGCCTCGATCGCCACGTCCGAGCCGGTCCCGATCGCGATCCCCAGGTCGGCCTGGGCGAGCGAGGGGGAGTCGTTCACCCCGTCGCCGACCATCGCCACCACCCTGCCGTCCGCCTGGCGCCCCCGGACCGCGTCCACCTTGCCCTCCGGCAACACCCCGGCGATCACCTCGCGTATCCCGACCTCGCCTGCGACCGCCTGGGCCGTTCGGGCGTTATCCCCGGTCAGGAGCACGGGCTTGGCGCCCAGCGCCTTCAGCCCCGCCACAGCCTCGGGGCTCGTATCGCGGACCGTGTCCCGGACCGCCATCGCAGCGGCCGGGGCCCCGTCAACCGAGGCGAGGATCGCGGTCATCCCCGACCCCTCGCTTTCCTCGATGAACCGCTCCAGGCCGGCCGGCACCGGCCCGTGGCCCTCGATCGAGGGCCTCCCGACCCGGACCTCCCGGCCCGCGACCGTGCCCTCGACCCCCAGACCCTCCAGGTTCCGGAAGCCGTCCACCCCGGGCAGGGATCCGACCTCCTCCCGGATCCCGTCGGCAACCGCGCGGGCGATCGGGTGGGAGGAGGCATCCTCGACCGCGCCGACCATCCCCAGGACCTCGGCCCGCTCGACCCCTTCGGCGAACTCGGTCCCCGAGAGCCTCATCTCCCCGGTGGTCAGGGTGCCGGTCTTATCCAGCAGCACCGTGTCGACCCGCCGGGTCGACTCGAGCACCTCCGGCCCCCGGATCAGGATCCCGATCTGGGCGCCCCGCCCGGTCCCGACCAGGAGTGCCAAGGGCGTGGCCAGCCCGAGCGCACAGGGACAGGCGATGATCAGTACCGAGACGGCCGCGCTCACCGCGAAGGAGCCGCCGCTCCCCTCGAAGAGCCAGAAGGCGAGGGTGAGCAGGGAGAGCCCGATCACCACCGGCACGAACACCGAGGAGATCCGGTCGGCCAGCCTCTGGACCGGGGCCTTGCCGGTCTGCGCTTCCTCGACCAGGCGGGCGATCTGGGCGAGCGCGGTCTCGGACCCGACCCGGGTTGCTTCGACCACCAACCGCCCTTCCGTGTTGATCGAGGCACCCACCACCTCGTCGCCGACCACCTTCTCGACCGGTACCGACTCGCCGGTGATCAGCGACTCGTCGACCGCCGAGCCCCCCTCGAACACCACCCCGTCGGTCGCGACCTTCTCCCCGGGGCGGACCACGAACTTATCCCCGGCCGTGAGCTCTCCGACCGGGACCATCCGCTCCTCCCCGTCGGGCTCCAGGATCGCCACCTCCTTCGCACCCATGTCCATCAGCGCCCTAAGGGCATCCCCGGCCCGCTCCTTCGCCCGCTCCTCGAAGTAGCGCCCGGCCAGCAGGAAGGTCGTGACCACCCCCGCCACCTCGAAGTAGAGGTTGTCGAGCGCCACGCCCCGGGAGGGCACCCACTCGAAGGTCATCTTCATCCCGACCATCCCCGCATCCCCGAAGACCAGTGCGTAGAGCGACCAGAAGAAGGCGGCCAGGGTGCCGAGGGAGATCAGGGTGTCCATCGTCGTCCCGCCGGGTCGGGCCGAGCGGAGGGCGGAGCGGTGGAAGGGGAGCCCTCCCCAGAAGACGATCGGGGTGGCCAGGGCGAGGGCCACCCACTGCCAGTAGTCGAACTGGAGCCCCGGCACCATCGTGATCAGGACCAGCGGGACGGTAAGGGTGGCGCAGACGATCAGCCGCGCCTTCAGGCTGGCCAGGCTCGCCACCTGGTGGGACATGTGGTCGTGGGCGTCACCTTCCCCGTGGCCCTCGTGGTGTTCCTGGCCCTCGGCGTGGCCCGTATGCGCGCCGTTGCCAACGACAACCGGCGTGTACCCGGCCGCACCCACGGCCGCCTCCAGCTCCGCCTCGCCGGCCAGCTCGGGGTCGAACTCGACCGATGCCTTCTTGGTCGCGAAGTTGACTGTCGCCTCGGCTCCCTCGACCCCGTTCAACTTCTTCTCGACCTTCACCACGCACGAGGCGCAGTTCATGTCGGGAATCTCGATCTCGACTCTTTCCCGCGTCTTTTCCATCAGCCGACCTACCGCGACGCTACTGGGCAGCGTCCATCGACTCTGCCATCGGCTAGATAAGAGCCCACTAGGGCCCTAGGAGCAGAGGAGACCCTCCCTCATTGCGGCATCCTTCAGGCGTTCGTCGAGGGTGATCACCTCCGCCTCGCCGGAAATCTCGGAGGACCACCGCAGGGCCGCTGCGAGTTGGAAGGCATCCCCCGTTCTCAAAGGGTGGACTGCCAGTAGCCGGCCGGCCATCGAACGAAGCTCGAGAGCCGGCTGGACCTCGGCCCAGTCCTCGGCCAGGGCGTCGAGGAGAAGTGAGGCCTGTTTTGCCTGCTGAGGCTCCAGCTGCCCTTCGCGCTCCTTCCGTCTGATCGCCGAGGTGCATTCGATTCGGGTTCCCCACCAGGTAGCAACCGAGTCGTCCTCCCTCAAGACGTCCTCCATCTGCTGCGATTTTCCCTCGTCCACGATGAGCGGGATCAAGGCTGAGGCATCCCAATAACGCACCCGCTTACCAGCCCTCGCGCCGTTCCCTTATGACCGTCTGACTGATCGGCTCGCCCTTCGCCTTCGGGCGAGGCCGATCGAAAAAGTCATCTGGAAGGGGTTTGATCGGAGGCCTCACTATCCCCTTGCGGACCAGCCTCTCCAGCTCGTCGTCCATCGGCTCGGCCTGGACCATTTTCGCGATCGGCTTGCCCCGTTCGGTGATCAGGATCTCCTCGCCCCCCTTGACCATCGCCAGGTACTCGCTCAGCTTTGCCTTTAGTTCCGCTACGCCTACTTTTTTCATAGTCAGGCTGACTATAACAAGGTGACCTGTCTGTCCACTTAGGCTCATTTGGGCCAAGAACCACCGCCAAAACCGCGCAACCCGCCACCCCACTACCCTCGCCCCATGGCCGACTCACCGACCTTCGCCGACTTGAGCGGCAGGACTGCCCTGGTAACCGGCTGCGGCAGCGCCGAGGGGATCGGCTTTGCCACCGCCCGCCTGCTCGGCCGCCAGGGAGCAGCCGTCGTGGTCACCTCGACCACCGAGCGGATCCACGACCGGGCCGAGGAGCTGGCCGAGGAAGGGATCGAGGCAAAGGCCCTGGTCGCCGACCTGATCGAGGCCGATCGGGCAGCCGAGGTGGTCGAGCAGGCGACCGCCTGGAAGTCCGGCCTCGACATCCTGGTCAACAACGCCGGCATGGCCCAGGAGGGGGCCGATGAGGACTCCCGCCCCTTCGCCGAGCTATCCGACGCCGAGTGGCGCACCGGCATCGACCGAAACCTCGACCTCGCCGCCAACGTGACCCGGGCCGCGATCGGGGCGATCACCGACTCGGGCCAGGGCCGGATCATCTTCGTCACCTCGGTCACCGGCCCCCTGGTCGCGATCCACGGCTCCTCGGCCTACGGCGCCGCCAAGGCGGGGCTGGACGGGCTGATGCGGGCACTCGCCCTCGAGCTCGGCCCCACCGGCACCACCGTCAACTCGGTCAATCCCGGCTGGATCGCCACCGCCTCTTCTTCTGAAGCGGAGCTGGCGGCCGGCCGGAACACTCCGACCGGCCGCCCGGGCACCCCCGAAGAGGTCGCGGCCGCCGTACTCCTGCTCGCCTCCCCCGAGGCCTCCTACATAAACGGCCAGACCGTGGTCGTCGATGGCGGCAACGTGATCCAGGAGGTCAAGGGTCCCTGAGCGGGTGCCTCCTGCCCCGGACCTCGACCACCACCGTCCCACCCGATCGCCTTCCCTCGGCCTCGCACCTCTGCCTCGCCCTGGCGAGCGAGGCAGAGAGCGCCAGAGTGAACCGGTCGAAGGCATCGTGCTCGACCCTCGGCTCCGGCTTTCGGGAACGACCCCGGCGATCCCGTACCGGACCGGGCCGACGGCCCTTCTGACCGATCGACTCGGCCCCGGCATCGACCAGGATCACCTCGGGCTGATCGATCTCCTGGCCGATCCCCCAGGTGCCGGCCGGTCGCCAGGGGAAGGCACCGGAGGGGTGCTCCTCCTCCTTCGCTCGTTCACTCATCGGCTCCCTCCTCCTTTTCCTCAGGCGCCTTCTCCTGCGCCTCCCGCTCGGCCTTTCGCCGGGCGTTTCTCTCCCTCAACCGTTTTGCCATCCCTGGCGGCACGGTCATGATCAACGCCGTCCCGGGCTTAAGCGGCAACCCGCGCTCGGGCTCTTCCTTTTCTTCCTCGTCCTTCTTGCTCACTGCTTTCACCTCCATCGAACCGGGCTTTCGCACCGTGTCCCTTCGGATCGGTTGCGGCGGCGTCGTGGGGCCCGGGCCCTCGACCGCTCTTGATGAATGGCGCGTGAGAAACGCCCCTCTTGCCTTATCTAGGTCTAACGGATGACCCAATTCCTGACAACCGACCTGGAAAAAGACGAAACTCCGGCAGGCCTCGCCGGTTGGATGTACTGTCCCACCCATGACTTCTTCGATCCGCATTCGCAAAGGATTCCTGGCCACGGCGCTCGCCGCGCTGGCCTGCACCCTCCTGCTTGCCGTCCCGGCAACCTCGAGCGCCCTCCCGGGCAAGCGGGTCGCAATCAAGACCACCACCGAGCAGGCCTTCCTCGCCGATTCGGCAATCTGGACGACCAGTGCGTGGGGCTGCTTCGACACCTTCCGCTCTGGCTATCCCTGTCGGCGGATCCTCCGACCCCGGAATCTCTGGATCGTTGGTTACTACCCGCCACCGATCGGCTGGGAGTTCGGCTCGGGCGATTCCACTGCCTCCGGTTACAGCGGTGGCTGGAAGATCCTCTGCGGCAAGGGCTCCCGGGTCGCCGAGCGAAACCAGACGAACCGCGACGGCCTGGCGCCCGACTACTACTGGATCGGCCAGAAGATCATCAAGCTGCCGATCCCGATGAAGAACCCGGCCTGGTGCGAGGTGGATGTCGAGGTAGGAAGCCCCACCTACTCAGAGACCTGGAACACCGAAGAGGTAGTTACCTCCGAGGTACAGATCCGGGCGACTTCCCGCCGCCGGTAACTCCGGCAGCTACGCCTAACCCCGAACCTACCGCCGCTAGGCGGCCTTACGCCCGACCAGGTCCTGGACCAAGGTGCGCTCAAGCCCCTGATCGAACTGCTCCAGCTCGGCCGCCAGCTCCTCGACCGAGCCGACCCTGATCAGCTCGCATCCGTACTCGGCGGCCATTCGATCGGATGGCACGTCCCACTCGAGCTCGGCCCCGCTTCGGGCAAAGAGCGCGATCGGCCTCGCGTACTCGGCCCTAAAGCCATCCTCGTGGACCTCCATCCGGCCCCAGGCCTCGACC
>JBJTBP010000084.1:0-8361 GCA_046091385.1 Solirubrobacterales bacterium
AGGGAATCCGGTCGAAATCCGGAACTGGCGCGCAGCGGTGGGGACGCAAGAGACCGGGCTCAAATGCCACTGGACCGCCGGTCCGGGAAGGCAGCCCAGGCAGAGCGTCCAAGTCCGAAGACCTACCGGCTTTACGCCTCCAGCCACCGGCCGGAAGACGTCACTGGAAAACGGACCTCGCGCACAGGTCCAGGAGAAAGAGGAAGAAAATGAAGAGCAGGTTCTTGGTTGCGTCCGCCGCGATGGTGGCCGTTGCCGGTTTTCTGATGTCCTCGGGCGCCCTTGCGTCCGCGAAGGTGCCGGTCGAGGTTCGAGTCGTGACCTTCCGGGGCGAGATCCTCGCCCAACGGAGCGTCAGGACCGGGACGACCACTGTCGAGACCTCGAGGCGGGCGACCTGTCTCGGTGGCAAGCCGACCGACGACAGGAAGCGAGTCGAGGGTGCGACCGCCCTCGGCGCCCTGGTCGACCTCGGCCGCAGGATCTCGAGGCTCGACCCACTGCTGCTCTCGGGAGCCTTCGATTTCGGTATCGGGCTCTGTGGAGTCGGCCGGGCCGTCGCCACCGGGAAGCAGTGGTGGGCCCTGAAGGTGAACGGAAAGCTTGCGACCACCGGCGGCGATACGACGAGGCTGGGACGCGGCGATCGGGTCCTTTGGTACCTGGACCGCTCCTACGAGAAGTCGATGCCGGATGAGCTCAGGCTGAGCGCCGCGGGTTCCTCGAGCCGCTCGGCGCTACGGGTGAGGGTCCAGGCGTTGAACAGCGAAGGCAAATCACGTCCCGCTGGGGGAGCGAAGGTCTACCTCGGAGGCAGGCAGGTCGGGACCACCGACCGCGGAGGCCGGGTGTCGGTTCGGGTCCCGAACGGTGCCAGGGGATCGGAATCGCTGGTCGCAAGGCTCCCCGGCCACATTCCGTCGAACAGGGTGGAGGTGGAAAACGGATCCTGATCCCTTCCGGATCGTCGTCGGGGCACTCCTTCTGGCCTGCGTAACGGCCCTTGTCGGTTGCGGTTTCGGCCTCGGGCCGGGAGAGGGCTCGGGCTCGGCCGAGGTTCTGGTGACCAGGGACTTCGGCAGGTCCGAGGTCGCGAGTTTCGAGGTCGACGGGGTGGGGCCATCCACCACCGTGCTCAGGGCTCTGGAGTCAGAGCTACCGGTCGAGACTTCATACGGCGGTGGGTTCGTCGACCGAATCGCCGGCCTCGACTCCCGGACGGGCAGCCGACCGACCGACTGGTTCTTCTTCGTCAACGGCATCGAGTCCGAGGTAGGAGGGGCGGACTTCCTGCTTTCTCCGGGGGAGCGGGTCTGGTGGGACTACCGGCAGTGGGGCGAGGTGATGTACGTCGGTTCCGTCGTCGGCTCTTACCCGGCCCCGCTCAACGGCGGCTATCGCGGGACCAAATGGCCGGTCCGCCTGGTCTGCGAGTCCGACCGGACCACCTGCGGGCTGGTGCGCTCTGGCCTGAAGGACGACGGGGTGATCCTCGGGCGCCGCTCGGATGGCGGGGACGGAATCGAGGTCGTGGTCGGTGAGTGGGGGAACCTGGGAGCGGAGTACCGCGTGCTCGGTGACCCGCCTTCGCGTAGCGGTGTCTTCGCCCGGTTCCAGGATCCGGAAGGGACCCTCGACCTACTCGACCGGTCAGGCCGGACCGTTGTCACCGAACGGGGAGGGGCCGGGCTCGTTGCCTCCACCGGTGGCACCGGGGAGCCACCGACCTGGTTCGTGACCGGGACCGATCGTGCCGGGGTAAGGAACGCCGCCCGCCTGCTCGAACCGGAGCGGCTCGGTCGCTCCTACGCCGTGGCAGCCGTGGACGGCGAGCCTGTCCGGCCCCCGCCAGAGCGAGTTGGAAGTCGAGGGTGAGGGAAGGATGAACGGTCCGGTCAGCTCCCCGCTCGCTTACGTCCCCAGGAAGGGACCGCTCCAGTCGGCCGGGCCGCTTGCGGCTTCCGCCTACCTGGGGGGCTTCCTGCTCGCCGGCCTGTTCGCCCCCGAGCCGCTGATCGCCCTGGCGGCGGCCGCCGGGGCGGCGATCGCCGGTATCGGTGCGGGCGTCGGAAGGGCCGTTCGCTTTTCGCTCGGCCTGGGGTTGGGGATCGCCGTTGTCCTGACCCTGGTCAACGCCATTGCCTCGGACAGGGGTGCGACCGTCCTCGCGAGGCTGGGGGAGTGGCCCGGCCTCGGTCAGGTACAGGTGACCGCCGAGGCCGTTGCGGCCGGTGCGATGACCGGCCTGAGGGCGGTCGCCGTGATGGTGGTCGCCGGCGTCTGGTCGGCAGCCGTCGATCCCGATCGGATCCTGGCCAGGATGCACCGGGTCGCTGGCCGGTCGGCCTTGACCGCGACGCTCGTTTCCAGGTTCCTGCCGCTCGCGGCAGCAGATCGGGTTCGGCTCACGGACGCGGCCGGACTCCGTGGTCCGGCCGCGAGCCCGGTCACCCGGGCGGCGATGGCCCGTCGCCTGCTCGAGGGATCGCTCGACCGTTCGGTGGAGGTCGCGGCAACCCTGGAGCTCCGCGGCTATTCGCTGGATGCCGGCCCTTCCGATCCACTCCGGACCCCATCCCGGTACGACCGCCGGTTCCTGATCCTCGGGTTCGTGTTGCTTGGGACCGTCCTCGTGGCGCTCTTCTCGGGTGACGGATCGCTCGCCGCCTACCCCCGGGTTGGCTGGCAGGTCGGTCCGGCCACCGTCGCCGCCGCGATCGCCCTGCTCGGAGCGGGGTTTGCCACCTGGCCGGGGGGAAGGAGGGCCCGTGCCCGCATTCGCTAGGACCGGCGCGTCGCCCGCCCCGCTGGCGGTCGATGAGCTCACCTACTCCTACCCCCGCTCAGACTCTCCTGCGCTCGAAAGCGTGTCGCTCGAGCTGTCACCGGGCGAGTTCGTCCTCCTGGCCGGGGGCTCGGGCTCGGGCAAGACGACCCTGCTCCGGGCCGGGTGTGGTTTGGTGCCCCACTTCCACGGTGGGGAGATCGGGGGGACGGTGCTGGTCTCTGGCCGCTCGGCCGCAGATGGAGGTCCCGGCGAGATGGCCGAGCTGGTCGGCTTCGTGGCTCAGGATCCCGAGAGCCAGGTCGTCTCGACGACGGTCCGGTCCGAGCTCGAACTGCCCCTTCGGTTCAGGGGTCAGGCAGCTGCCGACCGGGCACGGGCCGTCGAGGAGGTCTCGCTCGCCCTGGGGATTCCCCACCTGCTCGACCGGCAGGTGGTGACCATCTCGGGTGGTGAGCTCCAGCGTGTCGCCCTCGCGGCGGCTCTGGTGACCCGGCCCGGCCTCCTCCTCCTAGACGAGCCGACCTCCCAGCTCGATCCGGTGTCGGGTGACGAGCTGATCGGACTACTCAGACGGCTGAACGAGGAGTGGGGAGTGAGCATTCTCCTTTCCGAGCACCGGCTCGAGCGCTGCCTGCCCTCGGCCGATCGGGTGGTCGTCCTCGATCAGGGGTCAGTCGCCTTCGACGGGTCCCCGGCCGGGTTCCAGGAGTTCGCGATCGCAACCGACCGGAGCCTCGCGACTCCGGCCGCCCGGGTCTTCTCGACGGCCGGGGCCACCCGGCTACCGGTGGGCGTCAGGGAGGCACGCTCGGAACTGGCGGCCCTGGGGGAGATCACCCATTCTGCCCCGGCCGGATCCACCCCTCTGCCTCCCGGCAACGGCCGGGCTCTCAGGTGCGACGGCCTCTGGGTAGAGCTAGACGACGGGGTGGAGGTGGTCGAGGCAATTCGCGCAGTCGACCTCTCGATCGACCCGGGCGAGACGGTCGCCCTGATGGGCAGGAACGGCGCGGGCAAGTCCACCCTGCTGCGTACGGCAGCCGGGCTGCTCGATCCGGTCGCCGGCCGGATAGAGGCTCGGGGCGGGGTTGCCCTCCTGACGCAAGACCCCTCGGATTACCTCGTCAGGGACTCCGTCCGGGAGGAGTTGCCCGGGAGCGACGGCGAAGCAGCCCTCGACGCGGTCGGCTTCGACGGTGACTCGGGGTCCGACCCACGGGATCTCTCCGGAGGCCAGCGTCAGAGGGTGGCCCTGGCGATCGCCCTGGCCGGGCGGATGGGCGCGGAGGCCTTGCCCGACCTGGTCGCATTCGATGAACCGACCCGGGGGATGGATCGCGGTTTGAAGGACAGGCTGGCCAACCTGGCCCGCGACCTCGCCGGACGGGGGGCGGCGGTCGTGATCGCAACCCACGACGTCGAGTTCGCCGCAACCTTCGCCGACCGGGTAGTCCTCCTCGGCCAGGGTGAGGTGATCGCCGACGGCCCGGCAACCGACGTCCTCTCGGGTGGCTGGTACTTCACGACCGAAGTGGCCCGGATATTCGGGATCGATGGGGTGATCGGGGTCGATCAGGGGGCATCCATCCTTGGCGGGATGCTCGGTGGAGAGCGATCGGGTTGAACTGGCAGGTCGCCACCCTCGTGCTCGTCCTCCTGGTGATTGGGACCGGGCTCCTCTGGTACGAACGGAGTCGGCCCCCGTCCCAGGTGGTCGCCCTGGTGGCCCTGCTGGCGGCCCTGGCCGTGGTCGGCCGGATCCTGCTCGCCCCGCTACCGAACGTTGTCGCCACGACCGACATCGTCCTGATCGCCGGATATGTGCTCGGGCCCGCTCCAGGCTTTGCGGTCGGAGCCCTCGGTGGCCTCGTTTCGAACTTCTGGCTCGGCCAGGGCGTCTGGACGCCGTGGCAGATGGTTGCCTGGGGAATGACCGGCGTCGCCGGTGCGGCCCTCTGGCGCCTGACCGCCGGTCGGGCCGGTCGGATCCAGCTCGCTGTCGCCTGTGGACTGGCCGGCCTGCTTTTCGGGATGTGGATGAACTTGCAGTTCCTGGTCGGATTCGGAGGGGAGGTATCGCTCGATCGCTACCTTGCCTTACAGGTGAGATCGATTCCGTTCGACCTTGCACATATAGGAGGAAACGTCCTGTTCGCCCTGGTGGCCGGACCGGCGATGGTCGCCGCGCTCAGGCGCTTTAGGGAGCGGTTCGAATGGAGTCGTCTGCCGGGGACGGTCGGTGCCCTGCTGATTGCCGTCTCGCTCTCGACCGTCCTGCTCGCCCCTGACCCGGCAGGGGCCAAGGTCACCGAGTCGGCCCGCGACGCCCGGACCTGGCTCGAGGGCCGCCAGAACGACGACGGGGGCTTCGGCGCCTCGCCTGGCTCGGAGTCCTCGGTCTCGATCACGGCCCGGGCATCGATCGGGTTTGCGGCCGCCGGCCTGAACCCCTTCGACGTCAGCCGTTCCGGTCGCAGTCCGATCGGCTACCTGACCTCGAGCTCCGAGGAGATAAACGACTCGGCGGAGATTTCCCTGGCGATCCTCGCCCTCCATGCAGCCGGGGTCGACCCCAGCACCTTCGGCAACCGTGACCTGGTAGCTGAACTCGAGTCCAGGCAACGGAAGGACCGGACCTTCGGCGGCAAGGTAAACGTCGCCGCCTATGCAGCCCTCGCCCTGCGGGCGGGTGGATCGGGCGACTCTGCATCTTCGACCGTCGATTGGCTCAAATCGATCCAGGGCTCCGGGAACCAGGGCTGGGGGGTGACTGCCGGGGCACCCTCGGACCCCGATTCGACCGGCACCGTGCTCCAGCTCCTCGATCAGGGAAGCCGGACCGACCGGGCGCTCTCCTGGCTCTCCGGGGTGCAGAAAGACTCGGGCGGCTTCTCCGGCTCGAGCTCCATCCCGACCGTCAACTCCCAGTCCACCGGGATGGTCCTCCAGGGACTCGCCGGTTTGGGCTACTCCCCGGGAAAGCTGACCGAGAACGGCCGCACCGGCCTCGACTTCCTCGAGGCAAGGCAGCGCTCCAGCGGGGCGATCGACTACTCCTCGAACAGCGACCAGACGGCCGTCTGGGTTACAGCCGATGCCCTGGTCGCCCTTTCGGGCAAGAGCCTGCCGGTCGAGGGCCCGGCCCGTCAGCCGGTCACCCCGTCTTCGGGTTCACCGGCCGGCAGCACGTCGGGGTCCTCTTCGGGCGGTGGCTCGGGTGGCGGTTCCGGATCGGGAGTCGGATCTGCGTCCGGGGCTTCGGGAGATGGTGGCACCGGAGCCGCATCGGGCAGTGGCGGCCCCTCAGCAACCCCGGTACCGGACGACGGCTCGCTCCTCCCCGGTGAGGAGTCTCCTTTCGCGACCACCCCCGTCGCCCCGAGCGCAGCTTTGCTCGAGGCCTCGAGCGCCGGACCCTCCCCTTCGGTCGGGCTGGCGATCCTGATCGGGCTCGGTACCGCCGCCCTGGTCGCCGGTACGGTGACCGTCCTGGCGAGACGGGGAAGATGGTGATCGGATGATCTCCCGCGAACAGGCCCTCGAATCAGTCGCCGGGCAGCACTTCGAGGTGGTCGTCATCGGAGGCGGGATCACCGGTGCCGCGGTCGCCCTCGATGCCGCCTCACGTGGTTATTCGACCGCCCTCCTGGAAGGCAGGGACTACGGCTTCGGCACCTCCTCGAAGTCCTCGAAGATGGTCCACGGCGGCCTCCGTTACCTGGAGAACTTCGACCTCGGCCTGGTCCGCGAGGCCCTGGTCGAGCGCCAGCTGATGGTCAGGCTGGCACCCCACCTGGTCTACCCGACCCCGTACCTCGTCCCCTCGTTCGATGGCGACCGGCCCGATCGCAAAGTCAGCCTCGGGCTGAATGCATACGACGTCCTCGCCTCGGGGAGGGGTGGAGGGGGACCTCCCCTCCCAGGGGAGCGAAGGCGCCTCGGCCGCCCCGCCGAGGCCGAGGGTGGCTGGTCGCCCGACCGACACCGGACGGTCGATGGCGAGGAGGCGGTCGCGATGGCCCCGGCACTGGCCGAGCGCAGTCCCGACTCGGCCTTCCTCTTCTACGACTGCCAGACCGACGACGTCCGGTTGCTCCTGACTGCCCTCGAGGAAGCCGAGCGATACGGAGCCGTCTGCCTGAACGGGGCCCAGGTGAACGAGGTAAGTGCCTCGGGCCTCAAGGTCGACCAGGTCGCCTTCACCGACTCCGAATCGGGCGAGCGGGTCGTGGTCGGCGCCGACAACGTGGTCAACGCGACCGGGGTCTGGGCCGACCTGATTCGCCCGGGGGAGATCGAATCGGACGAAGGCGTGCCCCAGATCCGACCGAGCCGCGGCACCCACCTGCTGCTCTCGACCGAGTCGCTCGACATGGGCCAGGCGGCCTGCGTCCTCCCGGCCGGCGACGGCCGCTCGATCTTCGCCCTGCCCTGGTACGACCGGACCCTGGTCGGGACGACCGACCTCGACTACGAGGGGCCCCTCGACTCGGTCGAGGCGCCCGAGTCCGACCTCGAGTGTCTGCTCGATGCGGTCAACGATTTCTTCGATGCCTCCCTGACCGATTCGGACGTTGTCGGGGCCTACGCCGGGGTGAGGCCCCTGATCAGCACCGGCGATCCGAAAAAGTCGGTCGACATATCCCGGAGGGCCGAGCTCTACGAAACCTCCTCGGGCATGCTGACCATCACCGGGGGGAAGTTGACCACCTGGCGACGGATGGGCCAGCAGGTGATCGATCGGGTGGTCGAGCGGACCGGCCGGAATGCCCCCTGCCTCACGGCCGAGATACCGCTCGGGATGGAGTTGGCCCCGGCCGAGCTCGACCGGCCGGACGGAGTCTCCGAGGAGTCGGTCTCCCAGCTCGCATTCCGCTACGGCCACCAGGCACGCTCGATACTCGACCTGGCTCGCGACGACCCCGCACTGGCCGCTCCGGTCGTCCCGGGAAGGCCGGACCTGATGGCCGAGGTCGCCTGGGCAGTCGATGCCCAGCAGGCCCGCTCGCTCGAGGACGTCTTCCTTCGCCGGACCCGCCTCGGCCTGACCGCAGCCTCCGACCTCGCCGCTCCGGGAGCGGCCAGCCACGTCGCCGATCTGATGGGGCGAAAGCTCGGCTGGGGCAGGCGGAGGAGGAAGGCCGAACAGGAGGCCTGGCTCGAGACGGTCCGACGCGATGGCCTGGCGCCGGGGGTTAGCGGGATGGGCACTCCGCTCGCCACCCAATAGAGTCACTTTCCCCCGAGTAACCCGAAAAGACGGGATCCGTTCCGGAGCCGGGTCGGCGTGCCAGCGCACCGCCAGCTCCGATGGGGACCCCGGGAAGAATGGAGAAGAAGATGAGTGATCCGGCGGATTTCGAGGGCCTTTCCCTGGCTCAGCTACATGAAGCAGCAGCTGCGGCCGGCATCGAGGGGTTCTGGAAGATGCGGCGGGAGGACCTGGCCGAGGCTGTGGCCGACGCCGGAGCGACTCCGCCTGCCCCACGGCCCAAGGCGAAGCAGGTCCAGGGCTCGCGCAGCGGAGGTGGCGGCGGTCGCGCGTCTGCCGGGGGGCGCACGCGCTCCAGGCG
>JBJTBP010000085.1:0-2775 GCA_046091385.1 Solirubrobacterales bacterium
CCTCCAGGGTCACCGTCTCCGGGGGCGGGACTATCAGCCAGCAGGCCACCACCGGCTCGAGGAAGCTGAAGCGCTGGTGCCGGGTCTCAAGGACGGCAGCCGCAGCCTCCGTCCATGCGCTTAAGTGCAACCTGGGAAGCAAGGGCCGCAAGGCACTCCGCAAGAGCTCCCTCAAGCTAACCCTCCGCACCACCTTCGCCCCCCCGACGGGAGCCGCGGTCACCGCCGACCGCAAGGTGACCCTCAAGCGCAAGCGCTAGGGAGTGTCTGTTTGTCGGCCGGTTCACCCTGCTCGGGGATACATCCCGTGGCACACGTCCGGAGTTCGGCAGGGCGGCGCCGGCCGGGGAGGCCCAACCGATCTACGAGGAATTCTGCGAGGAGTGTGGGGCCCGGAGGGGGGCCTTTGGGGAGGAGATGAGGATCGACCTCGTCCTCCATGGCCCGGTTACCGTCCTGGTCGAGGGCTGGGCCCCTTGCCGGGCCCCGGGCTACGGCTATACTCGGTTCAGTAGTTGAGGTTTGTTCAGCCGTAAGGCGGGCCCGGCCCGCCTTTTTTCTGGCCAGCGACCGACAGAGAGCCCTCGAGCGATGCGACCCCAGACCGACGAAATACGTTCCCGACTCCAGCAGGAGGAGCCCGACCTCGAGCTCCTCTCGGTTGAGGAGGCAGGAAGGGGTTCCCTGAGGATCCTGATCGACCGGCCTGAAGGCGTCGACCTCGAAACCTGCCAGCGAGTCACCGACCTGCTCGGTGACCTGAGGGAGAGCTATTCACTCGAGGTTTCATCCCCAGGACCGGAACGTCCTTTGACCCAACCTGAACATTTCACGAGGTTTGAGGGCAGGAGGGCAAAGGTGACGACCCGCGAGCAGATCGACGGGCGACGAAACTTCATCGGCACGATCATCGGTTCGGACGAGACGACCGTGACGCTCGGGTTCGACGAGACCGTCATCGCGATCCCCCTGGGAGAGATCGAGAAGGCACGCCTCGCCCCCGAAGTGAAGAATGCGAAAAGGAGTGGGTAGAAGATGACTCAGGAGATAGTCGATGCGGTAAAGGTCCTCGAGCAGGAGAAGGGGATATCGGCCGACACCCTGATGGACGCGCTAGCCGACGCGCTCCTCTCGGCCTACCGCAAGACGCCTGGCGCCGCCCGCTACGCCAGGGTCGACCTCGATCACGAAACCGGGGACTTCAGGGTCTTCGAGTTGATCCTTCCCGAGGAGCTGGAGGAAAAGCTGCTCGAAGAGGCAAAGGCCGAACAGGAGAGCGAGATCGATCCAGAGACGGGGGAGATGCGCGAGCCCGAAGAGCCTGAACTCGACCCCGAGATACTTGCCCCCTACGAGGCCCAGATCGAGTCGAGGGACGTCACCCCGGACGACTTCGGCAGGATCGCCGCGCAGACGGCCAAGCAGGTGATCTTCCAGCGCATCCGTGAGGCCGAGCGCCAGATGGTCTTCGAGGAGTACAAGGACCGGGTCGGGGAGCTGGTCACCGGGCTGATCCAGCAGTCCGACAAGCGCTACACCCTCGTCCAGCTGAGGGAAAGGGTCGAGGCGCTGCTGCCGAAATCAGAACAGGTCTACGCTGAACGCTACGACCACGGAATGAGGGTCAAGGCCGTGATCACCGATGTCTCCGACTCGATGAAGGGTCCCGGGATAGTCGTCTCCCGTCGGAGTCCCGAACTGATCAAGGGACTCTTCGAGGTAGAGGTCCCCGAGATCGCAGACCGGCACGTGGAGATCGTCGGAGTCGCCAGGGAGCCTGGCTACCGGTCGAAGATTGCGGTCATCTCCAACACCGACGGGATAGATCCGGTCGGGGCCTGTGTCGGTCCGAGGGGATCGCGGGTCCGGATGGTCGTATCGGAACTCCGCGGGGAGAAGATCGACATCATCCCTTACAACGAGGAGCCGGCTCGCTTCGTCGCCAAGGCACTCTCTCCGGCGCGGGTGCGCGAGGTGCTCGTCGACGATGAGGAGATGCAGGCAACGGTCATCGTTCCCGACGATCAGCTCTCCCTGGCAATCGGCCGTGATGGCCAGAACGCGAGGCTCGCCGCCAGGCTGACCGGCTGGAGGGTCGACATCAAGTCCGAGACCGAGTTCGCCCAGGAAGAGCACCAGCACGAGTTCGAGGGTGAGGAGGAGGTCGATGGTCGGTGCATGGCCGTTCTCTCGAGCGGACGGAGGTGTCCGAACGAGTCGATCGAGGGGTCGACCTTCTGCGGCCTCCCGCAGCACCAGGCGCTATCCCGCTTCGAGACAAACCACGTCGCCGTTCTCGACGGCCTGGGAGAGGGCGAGGTTGCACTTCTGGCGGACCCCGACGCCGATGACGCCGAGGTACAGGCCGTGGTCACGGGAGCCGAGGAGGGCTTCGAGGAACCGGTGCCCGAGCTCCCAGAAGAAGAGACCGCCGAGGATGATGGGGCGGAAGGGGAGGCCTCGATCGGGGAAGAGACTGCAGTTGTGGTGTCAGATGACACCGATGACGAAGGTGAAGAGAAAGCCGGGGAAGATCCCGGGGAAACGACCGGCGAAATGCCGGAAGAGGAGGTAGAAGTGGACGAGGAAGCAACAGACGGCGCGGCCGAAGAAGAAGTCGTCGTCGCCGAGGACGCAGAGGGCGACGTGGTTGCCGAGGATGCAGAGGGCGACGTGGTTGTCGAGGACGCAGAGGGCGACGTGGTTGTCGAGGACGCAGAGGGCGACGTGGTTGCCGAGGATGCAGAGGGCGACGTGGTTGTCGAGGATGGAGGA
>JBJTBP010000086.1:0-3146 GCA_046091385.1 Solirubrobacterales bacterium
AGTGGGCCAGGTGGTTACCGCGGCCAATTACGAACCGATCGAAGGTGTGGGTCGGGTTCGGCTGGACGATCCTGCCGGACCTCGACCGGGCCCCTTCGGCAGACTCCTCGTCGAAGGAGATCCCGGAGACCTCGAAGCCCCGGGAGCCGAACGCTTCCCGGATCAACCCCTGGTATCGACGGGAGACCCATTCGCGAACACCCTCGGGACCGCGAAAGAAGAGGATTGCGTCCCTCTCCGCGACCGGGCGGATCGGTGCAATCCACATCCGGAAGGTCGACTCCGGAAGGCTGGCGGCAAGCGACTCCCTCACCTCGACCCAGAGCCTCGCGAGGTCCAGGTCGTGCGGCGGGTGGGGGGAACCCTCGGCGGGGGTGTCGATACCACCTGTCCCTGTCCGGGCGGCCGATCCAGAGGCCCCTCCTGAAGGGCCTTGCACCTCAGCCTGATGGGTTGTTTTCGGCTCTTCCATTGGCGTTGCGGGCTCTCCGGGAATCCTCGCTCGAGTCTTGGACCGACTGACCCCCCGACCCCCTCGAGCCCCGGCAGGGCCTCGACGACCTCTCGGGAAGGCCGGTCGAAGATAGTCCTGGCAGGCCTGTCTGCCCGGGGGCCAGCTCGCAAGCACCGGAGAAAAAAAGGTGAGCGCTCGTCGGTGTCCGCGGAGCCGCTCGACCCCTATACTCCGGCCCCCGATGAAGCGGACCTACCAACCGAAGAAAAGGAAGCGCGCGAAGACCCACGGCTTTCGCGCCAGGATGAAGACGAGGTCGGGCCGCGAGATCGTCAGGCGGCGGCGGCGCAAGGGTCGCAAGCGCCTGACCGCGTGAGATGTCCGGGGAGGACCCGGGGCGCCCTCGGCGGAAGCGTCTCTCCCGGAGCGGGGACTTCAAGCGTGCCTACCGGGAGGGAGACTCGAGGGCCAACCGCTTCCTGGTCGTCTATCGGTTCGATCGGGCCGGTGATCCTGACGCAGAGGGAGGTGCGGCCAGACTGGGGATCTCGGTTTCCAGAAAGGTTGGGAATGCGGTCACCCGCAACCGCGTCAAGAGGATTCTCGGTGAGGGATTCTGGGAGGTCCTCGACGGGGAGGATTCGGAAGCCGATTTCGTCCTGGTCGCGAGGCCCGGAATCGAGCAGATGATCGAGACGGACGGCATGGACGGGGTCAAGAGCGCGATTTCTGAACTGATATTGGCCGAGCCCCCAGATGGGGAAGAAGATGGCTCTGGAGCTGGGAGCGGGGGGCGTTCCACGTGAAACGGAGCCAATCCGTGCCGGAGACCCGGAATCTTGCCTCCAGGGCCGCAACTGCACCGATCAAGGCCTACTCGCGCCTGATTTCCCCCGCTCTGCCTCGGCGCTGCAAGTACGAACCGACCTGTTCTGCCTACGCGGTAGAGGCGGTCGGCCGTTTTGGTGTATTCAGGGGACTTCTTCTCGCAGCCTGGCGCCTCCTCAGGTGCAATCCCCTTAGCCACGGCGGCTTCGATCCGGTCAGGGATGAGTTCACCCTGAGGGTCGGTCCGATGGATCCCGCGGTGTACCACGGAGAGATCCCGGCCGACGGAGCTGAAGGAGGCAGGTAGCCGCAGTGATCTTCCTGGCAAACATCCTCCAGCCCCTGATCAACATCGCCGACGCCGTGCTTTCGGCCTTCCACGGTCTGGGCCTCAGCTGGGGTGCCTCGATCATTGCGCTCACCGTCGTTACCCGAACGGTCCTGATCCCACTCACCTACAAGCAGATCAAGGGGATGAGGGCCCTTCAGGCCTTCCAGCCCCAGATCAAGGAGCTCCAGGAGAAGTACAAGAACGACCGCCAGCGTCTCTCCCAGGAAATGATGAAGCTCTACCAGGAGAACAAGATCAACCCGCTTGCCTCCTGCATCCCACTGATCGCCCAGATGCCGATCTTCATCACGCTCTTCTACACCCTGAGGGGGCCCCTCAGGGAGGACATCTGCGGCCAGACGGCCGTTCCCTGCAGTGAGCTGACCATGGCCCAGATCCAGGCCAACCCGGCGATCAGGGAGCTTTACCCCTTCGGCGAATCCTTCCTCTTCATTCCGGACATCACGGCTTCCGCAACCGGGGGCGTGCTCGTCGCCCTGATCGTGATCTACGTGGTGACCCAGCTGTTCTCGGGCCTGGTGATGGCGACCACTGCGGACCGCAACCAGAGGCTCCTGATGATGGCCCTGCCTTTCATCTTCATCCCCTTCATCATCGGTTTCCCGGCGGGACTGATCCTCTACTGGATCACCACGAACGTCTGGACGATCGGACAGCAGGCCGTGGTCAACAAGGTGATCCCGCCGCCAGACCTCTCCAATCCGGAGGTCGCTGCGGCGGTAAAGCCACCGCCACCGCCGCCGCGCACGAAGAAGCGCAGGCGCTGACCCGACTCGGCGCCGGAGCACCTACACTCCGGGATCGATCTCCAGATGACTGAAGAACTCGCGGAAAACGAGGACGAAAGCGGATCGGCCGAGCGGCCGGAATGGCCGGAAGATCCCGCCGAAAGGGTCCGGCTCCTGGTCGAGGCCTTCCTCGACGAGCTCGACCTCGAGGGAGAGGTTGAGGTCGAGGAGGGGGAGGACTCGATCACCGCATCGGTCGAGGGAGATGACGATTACGGAGTGCTGATCGGAAGGCGTGGCCAGACGATCGATGCCCTCCAGCTGATCTGTTACCAGGCCGCTTTCCGGGGGGTGCGGGATCGCAAGCGGGTGACGGTGGACGCCGCCGGGTACCGGGCCGAGCGGGACGAGATGCTCGAGGGGCGGGCCGACCGGGCGGCCGACGATGCGATCGCCACCGGGGACGAGATCGAGATGGATCCGATGAACGCCCGTGAACGGCGGGTGGTCCACGAGCGCCTTCGCGATCGTCCCGAGGTCGAGACATTCAGCGCGGGGGACGAGCCGAACCGCCGGGTCGTTGTCGCTCCGCTCGTCACGGACTGAGCGGCGTGGTTCAGACCGGCCCGACGGGAGCCGGCCGGGGATTCCCCGACGAGGCCGAACGGGTCGAGCCTCCGGACCCGGCGATGATCGACGCACTTGTCGATCGCCTGGCTCCCCTGACCCGGATGGTCGCCGAATCGCCCCTCTCGCTGAGCTCGGTCACCGAACGGGGCGAGGC
>JBJTBP010000087.1:0-15647 GCA_046091385.1 Solirubrobacterales bacterium
AATGGTCGATGCATTCCAGGCCGGGGAATTCCCGGTTTTCGTACTTTCACTAAGGGCAGGGGGTCAGGGGCTCAACCTCACCGGGGCCGACCACGTTCTCCATTACGACCGGTGGTGGAACCCGGCCGTCGAGGACCAGGCCACCGACCGAGCTCACCGGATTGGGCAGGACCGGGCGGTCGAGGTCCATCGCCTTATTGCCGAAGGAACCGTGGAAGACGAAATAGCCTTGATCCACGAGCGAAAGAGGGCCCTTGCCGAGGCCGTGGTCGGAGGGGGACCGGAGGCATTCACCGAGTTGGGTCAGGCCGAACTGGTTGAGATCCTCGCCCTGCGCCAGCCTGACGGAGAGCTGGACAGGGCCGCCTGAAAAGAGAAAGGGCCCGGGACCGAGGGGGTCCCGGGCCGTCACTCGGCTATTCCCTGATCCCTCTGTGGGACTACGGGGCTACGAGGTTTCCGATGAAGGCATCAACCTCGGGCTTCGACTGGATCAGGATCGATCCATGGTCGGCACCCGTGAACTTCTGGTAGGAGATCTCACCTGGGCTGTTAAGCGCTTCGATCTGCGGGACCAGGCGGTCGGTTATCAGGGGGAACACTGTGGTGTCGGCGGTTCCCTGAGCTATCAAGACGGGCGCCGTTACCTTGACGGCCGGATTCTGCTTGATCAGCTCCTGTTGGAAGAGTCGGCCGGACGGCGTCGCGCTACCCCAGTTGACCTTGAGCAGGCGGCTGGGCTGGAGGCCGGCCGCGACGACGTTGGTGGCGAGGTCGCGATAGCAGAGCGTCTCCGTCTGGGGGTAGAACGCCATTGCATCGGGGGTGAAAACATCGGCCGGCTTGATCGAGCTATTCCCGGCGACCATGCCTCGCCCGATCGAGATCGCCAGCGCCGAGATTCCTGGCCCGCCAGGGCCGTCCAGGGCACCGATGTTCTGGGCCTGGAACTCGAAGTTGGACGCGGGGGCGTAGGAGACCGTGCCGAGGTAGTTGGTTCCCTTGCCCCAGGTCGAGGCCAGGGATGCAGCGAAGAGGATTGCCTGCCCACCCTGAGAGTGGCCAGCCAGGACGGTCTTCTTCGAGAGCTTCGAGCTGAGCTGACGAGCGGCCGGAACGATGTCCAGAACGCCCCTTCCCTCGGAGTCCCCAACTAGATAGGGGTGGATATCCGGCGTTCCGAGGCCTTCGTAGTCGGTAGCGACGACCGCATAGCCGGCCGCAAGCCAGTCCCCGACTAGCTCCCCGGACCCGTAATCGAAGTCCGCGGTCTTATTGAGGAATTTTGAAGGTGCGCAGGGATCCGCCAATCCGACTGTGCCGTGCGCCCAGGTGATCACCGGGTAGCCGCCCTTCGGCATCGGGGTCTTTGGGATCATTACTGCCCCCGAGACCGCGATCTTCTTGCCAGAGATGCTCCTGGACGAGTAGAGCACCAGGTCCGTGCTCTTCGCCTCAGGCCTGTTCTTGCCCTTCTTGCTCCAGATCAGGGTCCCGTGCTTCGCCGGAATGTCCTTTGCCTTCAGATTGAACCCGTAGAACCCCTTCACGCCCTTCATCGCAGCGGTAGTGGCCTTGCTGGCGGCACTCTTGCTCTTGCCAGACTTGACCTGGGCCTGGTAGAAGCTGCCGGCCATCTGCGCCTGCGAGCTGGAAGCGATACCTGCCAGTCCAACGAAACCAGCAACGGTTGCGGCTAGGCCGGCAACCAGACGAAAACGGGGCGCAGCTATTGACACGGGGTCTCCTCTCCAAGGTTTCCCAACTCGCGACTGCGGTTGGGGATATCGGGAGTATAAACCCGAAACGACCCCAGGGTTTCGGCTGTCCGGAGGAGGTCTCGATCAGGACGTGCGAATTCGAGCCGGGCGCAAATTAACCCTGGTCCCACCTCTGCCCGATAATGTTCGTTATGTAAACCACAGTTTTTCGTCCAGTAGCGCCAATCCACGCCTATACCGCCCCGCGCACGCGCTTCGACTCATGAAACGGCCCGCAGGAGTTGTCTGGTGGCTCCTGAGGGCACCCCGTATACGTCACTGACGCGCTTCAGGCGTACTGGGCCCGCCCGGAAGTGAGCGATTCCAGCGATTCCGACCTCGGCCTGACGACCATTTCGAGGCCGCCCCTGGGTCGCAAGGTGATCGCGGCATCCTCGGTCACCGATGCCCAGGGTGGCAGGTCGAACTCGTAGCGCTGGGAGATCATCGCGAGCAGGAGCGTTGCCTCGACCAGGGCGAAGGTCGAGCCGACACAGATCCTTCTACCGGCGCCGAAGGGGAGATAGGCGCTGCGGGGCAGGTCTCCCCTGTTCTCCGGCAGGAAGCGGCGGGGGTCGAAGCCTTCGGGGTTCTCCCAGACCTCAGGATCCCGGTGGATGCTGCGAATCAGGACCATCGCGCTCGCGCCGGCAGGGATCCTGTACCCGCCCACGTGGTCTTCCTCGATTGCCTTGCGACCCACCATCCATGCCGGCGGCGAAAGCCTCATCGACTCTTCGACTACGGCCTTGGTCCACGGCAGACGTTCCGCATCCTCGAATGACGGGGTTCGACCCTGGAGAACTTCGTCCACCTCCCCCACCATCGTCTCGCGAGCCTCTGGATTGAGCGAGAGCCACCTGAAGGCCCAGGAGAGCGCGTTCGAGGTCGTCTCGTGCCCGGCGAGCATGAAGGTCATCAGTTCGTCGGCGATTCGGTTCCGTTCCATTGGCTCGCCCGTCTCGGGGTCGCTGGTGGTCAGCATCAGGCCGAAAAGGTCCTCCCCCGGGTCGCCGCTCATCTCGCGCTCGATCAGGAGCTCATCGATGACTTCCCGCAGTTGCTCCACCGCCCTCCGGAAGCGGATGGATTCGGGGTTGAGCGCGATGGCGCGCCTCATGTTAAAACCGGGAAGCGAGGCGATGACGAAGGTCGGCAACCTCCGAACCATTCGGGTACCGAGGAGGAGCACGTCATTCATCGCCGGAGCGACCCTCCTGGCCGTCTCCCCGGTCAGGTCGGCTCCGAAGAGGGTTCTCCCGACGACGTCGAGGGTCAGTTCCATCAGGGCTCGATTGATGTCGAGCCTCTCGCCTTCGACCAGGTCGGAGAATGGCCCTGCGTCGAGAGCGTCCCGGGTCGCATCGGTCATCTGCCCGACGAACTCACCGATGTGCCGCTTGGCGAAGAGCGGTTGGACCAGCCGTCTCTGGGTCTGCCACCTCTCCCCCTCGCTGGTCAAGAGCCCCTCCCCGAGGACGATCCTCAGGAGCTCGTATTCGATCCCCTTGACGTAGTTGTCCTGGTTCGTGACCAGGACGTGGCGTGCCGCTTCATGGTTTGCGAGCAGAACCAGGGTCCGGCCCCGGCTGAAGGTCGCGCTTACCGGCCCGTACTCGGCCGCCATCGAGATCAGCGGCCGCATGAAGTCGTTGGTCGTCTTCGCAACGAACAAAGCGTTGTCGAGACCCCTCGGGCCCGGCGGGAGATCCCGACCGGAAAGGACATCGGGCACCAGTGGGGCAAGGAGGCCCTTGACCTGATCGGCTACCGCCATAGACCGACCCTAACAATCGGGGTCCCGTCCCCCCGGGCGACTCGAAGCCCCGTGTGGGAAAGTAGTGCTGAATGGCGGTAATCGAGAAGAACTCGGCCCCCGACCCCGGGGCGGGCGGCTATCTGAAGCACGGGATAGCGGTTGTCCTGCTCGACACGATCGTCCTCTTCGCACTGGCCTGGATCCTGCCCGGCTTCGCAATCGACGGGATCTGGGCCGGGGTCGCAACGGCGGTCCTGATCGGCATGCTCAACGCGATCGTCTGGCCTCTGGTCGTGCGACTGACCCTTCCGATTGCAGTGGTCAGCCTCGGTCTCGGTGCCTTGCTCCTGAATGCCGCGATCGTTGGCCTGGTCTTGACCGAGCTCCCCTGGCTTCGGTTCGATGGCTTCTTCGAAGCCGCGCTCACCGCCCTGTTGCTCTCCCTCGGCACGACGATCCTTGCCCCGATGCTCGCCTTCGAGCAGGACTCACGCTGGTATCTGCGCACCGTGAGACGGCAGGTCGAGAAGGGCGGCCTGGTCAACGACCTGCCGGGCACGGGCTACCTGTTCATCGAGATCGATGGTCTCGCCCACGACGTCCTCCGGAGGGCACTGGCGTCGGGGAATGCCCCGAACCTCAGTCGCCTCGTTCGCGGTGGCTCCCACCGCCTTCGTTGCTGGGAGACCGACTGGTCTTCCCAGACCGGGGCCTGCCAGGCCGGGATCCTCCACGGGAGTAACTCCGACATGCCGGCCTTCCGGTGGTGGGAGAAAGACTCCGACCGTGCGATCGTGACCAACCACCCCAAGGATGCAGCGGAGCTCGAACGGCGTCACTCGAATGGCGAGGGGCTACTCGCCAATGACGGTGCAAGTCGAGCCAACATCCTTTCCGGGGACGCCCCCCACTGTCAGCTCACCATGAGCACGATCCTCGATCGCCGTGACAAGTTGGGCAGGGACTACGCCGCCTACTTCTCCCGTCCATTCGCCATTGTCGGAACGGGTTTCTCGGCCCTGGTCGAACTTGCCTCCGAGCGGATCTCAGCCATCCGGGCTAGACGCTCGGGGGTCGAACCGGCGATACATCGAGGCTTCACCTACTCCGTGATGAGGGCGTGGTCGACCGTGATTCAGCTCGACCTGCAGGTCTCGGCGGTGATCTCTGACCTGATGGCCGGTCGTCCCGCCATCTACACGACCTTCCTCGCCTACGACGAGGTCGCCCACCACTCCGGTATCGAGCGACCGGAGACCTTGACTGCCCTTCGGAAGGTGGATCGCGCCGTCGCACGACTGCTCAAGGTGCTCCCGGAGGCGCCACGGCCCTACCAGGTGATCGTTCTCTCGGACCACGGCCAGTCCCAGGGGGAGACCTTTCTCGACCGGTATGGGGAGAGCCTCGAGGACCTCGTATCCCAGCTGGCAGGTGGGGCGGCGATCGCCGAGCTCGACGGCGACGATGAGGCGCGGGCCTACCTCCGGGCGTCGGTTGCAGAGGCATCTACCGAGGAAAGCGCCACGGGTAAGACGATCAAGGTCGCGACAAGAGGGCGGCTGGCCGAGGAGGAGAACGGCGGTTCCGGTCCCGAGTCGGAGGACCCTGGACAGGACGGGAGCCTTCCGGAGCTGGTGGTCATGGCTTCGGGGAACCTCGGCCTGGTCAGTTTTCCCCGGGAGGCCGGCAGAGTCACCCTCGAACGGCTCGAGGGGAAGTACCCCGGACTGGTCGACGGCCTCGCTGCCCACCCGGGAATTGGTTTCCTGCTCGTCGATTCGGCCGATTCCGGAGGGGTGGTGATCGGCGAGGCAGGCCGCCTCTATCTCGAGACCGGGAAGGTCGAAGGAGTCGACCCGCTCACCCCGTTTGGACCGAATGCCCGCCAACATGTCGAACGGACCCATCGTTTCTCGACCTGCCCCGACATCGTCCTCAACAGCACCTACTGGGAGGAGCTCGACGAGGTCGCGGCGTTCGAGGAGCTGGTCGGGTCCCACGGGGGTCTCGGGGGCACCCAGTCACACCCCTTCGTCCTCCACCCCGCCGGTCTGGAATGGCCGGTCGACCCCGTACTCGGCGCCGAAACGATTTACCGGATCTTCACCAGGTGGATGGGAGCCGACGGGGTCGAGGCCCAGGACCGGGATGCATCTCAGGGGTAGGTCGCACCTTCCCCGGGTGAAAGGATCCTGATTTCAGTCGTAGGGGCGGCATCCTCTGCGAGACGTTCAAACTCCCTCACCGGAAGGTGGCGCTCCCGCCAGAGCCTCGAGCCCAACCCCACCGGGGCAAAAGTTCCCCAATGGATCGGAACCGCCACGTCGGGCCTGAAGAGGGACAGCGCCTCGGCCGCCCTCTGGGGGTCGAGATGCCCCTCTCCAATCGTCGTCCCCCAACCCCACACCGGGAGAAGGGCCAGGTTCGCGCCCCGCGCTACTTCATCGAGCCCCTCGAAGAGGTCGGTATCGCCGGCGAAGTAGGCGTTGCTCTCACCCTCGACCATGAAACCCACCGCCTCCCCCTCCCTGTGAAGTGGTGTTCTTCGACCGCGGTGCTCCGCCGGGGTGGCCCTGACGGTGACTCGATCGAGGTCGACGGTCTCGCCCGGTGCCAGGTCGACCACCTTCTTGAAGCCCTCCCGCCGAAGCAGGCCACTGCTACCCGGACCACCGATCACCAGGGTCTCCCGGTCGAGGGCGCGGAGGCTCGGCCGATCGAGGTGATCGAAGTGATGATGGGACAGGAGTACGGCATCGACTTTTTCGGGCCGCTCTATGCCCCGCAACCCCTTGTGCCGACGAAGGTGGAGCACGCGGTTTCGAAAGACCGGGTCGGTCAGGAGCTTCGTATCGGACTGCTCTATGAGGACAGTCGAGTGACCGAGCCAGGTCGCCCGACCGCCACGTCCTTCATCCACTTCTGGCCGAACGGACGGCCTGGGACTTTCCGTACGAGTAGAGGTCGACCAGGAAGAAGAAGATCACCATGAGGATCCCAAAAGGAGTGACGTCCTCAGAGAGCCCTGCCACGACCGACCAGGCGAGCGTCGTCCACGGGAGGATGAAGAAACCCAGTACGGGGAGGAACCAGTCACCGTCAAAGGCGTTCCGGAGCAAATCGGTGAACAGCGCCAGGGCGATCAACGCGAGGCGCGGAGAGATCAGCGCGAGCAGCGCTACGAAACAACCCATGGATTCAGCCTAACGAAGGCCGTGGCCCGCCAGTGGGCCTCGGCTCAGTCGCCCATCCCGATCTTCGCCTGTTCCCACTTGACCGTTACGGCGTAGATCACGGTCACGTTGAGGGCGATGAGGATGATCGAGAGGAAGGGCTGCTGCGCCAGCACTGCGATGTCCACCACTGCATTGAGGAAGCAGAGGATCACCGTGACTACCCGCGCCCAGTCCCGACCCTGGATCAGGGCGTAGCCGGTGAAGACCTTCAGAGTGCCGAGAACGATCCAGAAGACCCCGAGGCCCTGGGTGCTAAGGACGAGGACCTTCCCGTCGAACGGCCCCTTGACGAAGTAATCATCCTCGAACAGCGCGGCCAACCCTGCGATAACGCTGAAGACACCGATAAGCATCAGCATCACGCCCGCAAAGGCGACCCAGGTTGCCCAGGCCGCCGAACCGCCGCCATTCTCAGATCCCACTTCTACCTCCAGATCGTTGGATGATTCCGAGGTCCAAAGGCTAGCCGGATCACCGGCGCCGCTCAATCATGGGCGCACCTGAACCCGGCATGACAGGTCCCGGATTCGACGGTCTGGGGAATCCGGGAGGCCGGTCGATACCGACTGCAGTAGTTCTCGGCACAGAGGAACGAGCCACCCTTCATCACCTTTCGGGGGATACCGCTTCCGGGCTCCCGGCTTGCCTCAAGTTTCCCTGGATCCCCACCGGAGCCACAGCAGTCGGCGGCGATCGCCCCGCCGGGAATGAACCAGGTCGAAGTCAGCTCCCAGACGTTTCCCGTCACCCCGTACAGGCCATACCGGTTCGGCTCGAAGGTCCGAACCGGCACTGTGTCGGGTCGGTTGGACTGGTCCACTCCGCCTAGCCACTCCCAGGGAAACTTCCCGATCCAGCGGTTCATCGCCTCATGGCCACCCGGGGAAAGCTCGTCGCCCCAGGGGAACTCGGCACCTTCCAGGCCTCCACGCGCAGCCCTCTCCCACTCTGCCTCGGTCGGGAGCCGCAGGCCGGCCCAGCCGGCGTAGGCAGAGGCGTCCTCCCAGGAGACGTGGGTAACCGGATGCTCATCCTTGCCGGTGAGGTCGCTTCCAGGACCCCACGGGGCCCGCCAGGAGGCTCCCGGGCACCATCGCCACCAGACCGAGGGATCCTCGAGTGGCACGGGTCCTGACGGCCGTTCGAAGACGAGGGAGCCGGGCACCAGCATCGCGGGGTCTGCGCCCGGGTACATGGCGGGGTCGGGAGCCCGCTCGGCGACCGTTTCGTATCCAGTCTCCTCCACGAAATCCCTGAACTGGGAGACGGTCACCGGGGTCTCGGCCAGCCAGAACCCTTCGACTTCTGCCTCCGAGGCCGGAGCCTCCTCGGGGTAATGCCCGTCGCTACCCATCGGGAACTCCCCCGCCGGAATCCAACGTGCCCCCTTGAGCGCCTCGGGCTCGGGGGTCTGCTCCGCCGGAGTCAAGATCCCCTCCCCGTTGCGGCACAACCATCGAGGAACCGGACGACTTCCCGGGAGAGCCTTCCGCCCTGCCAGGCGAGCGGTGATTCCCCTGGGCCCTCGACGATCAGCTCGGCATCTGGAAGTGCGGCGGCCCACGCTTCCGCCACCGCGAGCGGATGCCCCGGATCCCATTCATCGTGGCTTCCAACGACGAGAGACGGCATCGAGAGGCCCTCGAGTTGGGAAAGGCTCTCGAAGGGTTTGGATCTTGGAACCTCCCGCAAAGCCTGGGCGACGGCTTCGGGTCGCGCATGGTGGAGCGTCCGCTCAAGAGCGATCCGACGGACCGTCTCCCGTTCCTCCTCCGACCCCTCGAACTCGTCTGCCACCAGGTCGGCGAAGCCCTCGGGACCTTCGTCTTCGAGCACAGTCGCCCGCTCATCCCACCGGTCTTCCGGCTGTCCCATGCCGGGAGCATCGAAGACCGGACCGATCAGGATCAGGGCCGACACCCGCTCCGGGTTGGCGAGGGACCAGGCCAGGGCCGTATGGCAACCCATCGAGTGACCCCCCACCACCACCGGGCCGTTTCCCGCTCGCTCCGAGATAACGGCATCGAGGTCACCGACCTGTTCGGGGTACCCGTAGCCACCTCCATCAGCCGGTGCATCGGAGACGCCATGGCCGCGGGCATCCCAGAGGTGAAGGGTGCGACCGGATCGCTGTATGGCGCGTGAACCATGCACCACGTAGTCGCGGGTTGCGCTCAACCCGTGGCAGAGGATTGCCGGGGGGCCCTCCCCTTCCGACGTGCCCCGGATGACCAGGCCATCGACCCCGACCTCGAACTCCTCCCTGCCACCTACCTCCACGGTCATCCCGGAAGGAGCCGGGCCGATTCGATCACGACCGTCTCGGTCGGTTGCTCGTCCGGTCCACCCAGGCGGCCGATTTCCCTGACAGTCTCGATCCCCCTCGACACCTTCCCGACCACCGCGTAGTCCGGGGGAAGACCGATCGGCTTGGAAGCAGTCACCACGAAGAACTGACTCCCTGCAGAGCCAGCCGGTTCGGTAGCGGATTTGGCCATCGCCACCGTTCCGGGCCCGTAGATGGTGTCCGGCGCGGGCCGCTCTACGACCGAGTAGCCGGGACCTCCCGTGCCGTTGCCTCGAGGGTCCCCTCCCTGGATCACGAAGTCCGGAACGATTCGGTGAAACCCGAGTCCGTCGTAGAAGCCGCTCTCGACCAGATAGGCAAAGTTGTCGGCCGCGATTGGAGATCCCGTCGTATCGAGCTCCACCGTGAACGCTCCCTTGTTGGTGACGAACCTGGCCGAGGCGGTGGCACCCTTTGCGACCGTTTCCCCCGGAACGGGTTTCGCTACCTTCCCGGCCTTGACGACCACCTGGGGCTCCTCCCCACCCCCGTCGGGAAGGACGAGGACGACCACGAGGACGATCAGGGCGGCAATCCCGATGATTGCTACCAATAACTTGTCGCGATTCCGGTCCAACGGCATCATCCAACGGTAATCGATGGGCGAAACTGATTCCTCTCGGTGGACCGGCTGTAATGATCGCCCGGTGGAACGCGCCCCGAACCTTCCCCCCCTTCGAATCAGACTGGCCGGGCATGCAGTCACCAGGCTCGTCGCCGCATTCCCACGCAGCTGGGGGTTCCTTCGTCCGGGAGTCGAGGCCTTCTTCGACTCGGCGGCAACTTCATGGGACTCGCGAACGACGGCAGGAAGTTACGAGTACCTGGAGCCCCTGGCGGTTGCCCTCGGGAAGGTTGAAGTCCGCCCCGAGAGGGTCCTCGACGTCGGCTGTGGAACGGGCGAAGCCACCCTTTTCCTGGCGCGGGAATTCCCGATGGCCGGAATCCGGGGGGTGGATCTCTCCGAGGAAATGGTCAGACGAGCGACCCGGAAGATCGGCCTCGATCCGTCGGCCCGGGTGAGCTTCAGGGTTGGAGACGGTTCCGACCTGCCCTGGCCCGAAGACAGCTTCGATCTCGTAGTTCAGGTCAACGTTCCCCTCTTTCCCGAGGAAGTCACCCGGGTATTGAGGAAGGGTGGTGAATTCGTCTCCGTGTCGACCCTCGGGTCCGACACCCCCTTCGACACCCCTGAGCGGTGGTACAGGAGAGCTGTCACCAGGGCCGGGATGCTTCCTGCGGACTCCGGCAGGGTCGGCACCGGAACCTGGAGGATTGCGAGGCTTTCCGGTGATGAACGATCTGGCTGAGCCACCCCTGCTACTGATCGTCAACCCTTCCGCCGGCGGAGGGAGGGCGCGACGGGTTCTCGACCGGGCGACCACCCTGCTCGATCGGGTTCGCAAACCGTTTCGGGTCGAGTTCTCCACCTCGGGTGAGCATGCGGCAGAGCTTTCGAGCCTCGGACTCGATCTCGGCGAGATACCAGTTGCGGTCGGCGGGGACGGACAGGTTGCCCGGGTGGCGGGTCCACTCGTCGGAACGGACCGGGTGATGGGAGTCCTGCCAACGGGAAGAGGCAACGACCTCGCTCGAGGCCTCGGGATACCGACCCGGCCGGATGATGCTGTCCAGACTCTCCTCGAAGGCACGCCGCGGCGAATCGACGTAGGCCATTCCGACGGACGCAGGTTCCTGGGGATCGCTTCGGTGGGATTCGATTCGCGAGCCAACGAGATCGCCAACCGAACGACCTGGCTTCCCGGCACGGCCGTTTACGCCTGGGCCGCCCTGAGAGCCCTGGTCGGGTGGAGGGCTGTGCGGTTCACCCTGTCCGTGGACGGACAGTCCGAGCGGATCCAGGCCCATACGGTCGCGGCCGCGAATAACGCCTTCTACGGAGGGGGGATGAAGATGGCGCCGGGGGCGTCCGTCTCCGACGGCCTGCTCGACCTGGTCATCGTCGGTGACGTATCGAGGCTCCGCTTCCTGGCCAATTTCCCCAAGGTCTTCCTGGGGCGACACGTCGATGGTGCCGAAGTCACCTGCAGACGGGTTCGCGAGGTCAGGATCGAGGCAGGGGCGCCGCTGACGGTCTTCGCCGATGGGGATCCATTGACCGAGCTACCGGCCACGATTCGCATCCTCCCGAATGCCCTCTCGATCCTCTGCCCCCTCGGGGACGCCGATGCCTGAGCTGAGGGCCTCGCTCGCACGGGTAATCGGGAGCCTCAGCCGAGTCTCCGGGAGAGGTGGTGGGACGACGCTTCCGGGGCGGGCGATGTTGGCACTTGATCCATCAGCCCTCGAGCGCCTCGGGGCGCAACTGAGCGACGGTTCCGTCCTGATCAGCGCTACGAACGGAAAGACGACGACTGCCGCGATGCTCTCGAGGATCGTCGAGCAGTCCGGCCAGCCGGTCCTGGCCAATCGGGCGGGGTCGAATATGCCCTGGGGCATCGTCACAACCCTTCTCGGTGATCGCGACTCACTCGGCCTGTTTGAAGTCGACGAGGCCTGGCTGCCGGAGGTGGCCGGCTCTCTGAAGCCCCGGCTGATCGTCCTCGGAAACCTCTTCAGGGACCAGCTGGACCGCTACGGTGAGACCGAGTCGATCGCCTCGGGCTGGGCCCACCTGGTCGAGGGACTGGACCAGGGAACGGTGGTCGCCGCCAACGCCGACGATCCCCTCATTGCCTCAGTCGCCTCTGAGGTACCGGGACGCTCTCTCTTTTTCGGGATTGAGGACCAGGGAGTGGCACTCGATACGCCTCCACACGCAGCGGATGCACGCCGTTGTCGAAGGTGTGGGGGCCGGCTGGTGTTCGACCGGTCCTATCTCGGCCACCTCGGGGAGTACCACTGTCCGGCTTGCGGCCTGACAAGGCCAAAACCCGACCTCGTCGCCACGGGCATCGAACTTCACGGAGCCGAGAGCGTTTCGGCCACGCTTTCCCTGGGGACGGAAGAATTCCGCTTGGACCTTCCCCTTCCGGGGGTCTACAACCTCTACAACGCGCTCGCTGCCATCACTGCGGCCCTGGCGCTCGGTGTCGACCTCGCAGATGCGCTCCATTCCCTCGAGTCCCTCCCGCCTGTATTCGGACGGGCGGAGCCCGTTCACCTCCCGGAGGGGGAGGCCCGAATCTTCCTGGTCAAGAATCCGGTCGGGGCGAACGAGGTCCTCCGCTCGCTCGGCGACGAGGAGGGGCCGCTCGACCTCTGGGTGGCCCTCAACGACCGCATCGCCGATGGGCGTGACGTTTCCTGGATCTGGGACGCCGACTTCGAAAAGCTGGCGGGCGAAACCCGTTCCGTCGTCTGCTCGGGGACCCGTGCCGCCGAAATGGCGGTCAGGCTCAAGTACGCAGGTCTCCAGCCCGACTCGATCCGGGTCGCCCCTGAGGTAGGGCACTCGATGGTGACTGCGCTCGGCAACGCGACCGGAACTCTCTATGCCCTTCCGACCTATACGGCGCTCCTCGAGCTCAAGGACTACCTCGCAGATCACCGCGACCTCGATCCTTTCTGGGAAGAGGCCAACCAGTGACCGAGCGGGTGCGACTGCTGACCCTCTACCCGGATGAGCTCAACATCTATGCCGACCGGGGCAACCTGCTCTTCCTCAGGAAACGGTGCGAGTGGCGAGGAATCGAGTTCGAGTCCATCGAGGCCCGTCCCGGTGAATCCTTTTTGCCCGGAGACGCTGACCTGATCTACATCGGCGGCGGCCAGGATCGCGATCAGGAAGCCGTTGGAGCCGATCTGCTCGAGACCAAGAGAGAGGCCGTAACTGCCTTCGTGGAGATGGGTAAGCCGCTGCTCGCGGTTTGCGGAGGATTCCAGCTGCTTGGGCGAACATGGTCGTCCGGTGACGGTGAAGAACGCGAGGGTCTCTCGGTGTTCGACATCACGACCGAACGCGGAAGCGGAGAGAGGTTGATCGGGCCGGTCGCAGTCGAAACCGACTTCCTGGACGAAGGTCTGGTCGTCGCTGGCTTCGAGAACCACGCCGGGAGGACCAGGATCGGCGCAGGGGCGAAACCCTTCGGACGGGTAATTGCCGGGCATGGAAACAACGGTGAAGATGGAACCGAGGGCGCCTTACGCAGGAACTCGATTGGCACCTACCTCCACGGTCCGCTCCTCCCCAAGAATCCCCGGCTTGCTGATCTGCTCCTGGCCCTTGCCCTCTCACCGACCGATCCGGATCCGGCGGGGCTCGACCCGATCGACGATTCCCTGGAGGTCGCAGCTCACGAGGAGGCGCTCGAGGCGGCCCTCAGGAACCGGAAGAGCCGAAGCCGTCGCTCCCACGCTCCGACGGGCTGAGGTCGTCGGCTTCCACCGGTTCGAACTCGACGTACGGGGTGACCATTAGTTGGGCGATCCTGTCTCCCTCGCTGACCCGGAAGATCTCTGCTGGGTCGGTGTTGAGCAGGAGGACGCCGATCTCCCCCCTGTAGCCGGAATCGACCAGGCCAGGTGAGTTGACCAGGGCAATCCCGTGGCGGTTTGCGAGGCCCGAGCGGGGAAGGACCAGCCCCGCATGGCCGGGCGGTATTTCGACTGCGATCCCGGTCCCGACCTTCCACCTCTCCCCCGGTCCGATGTGGGCGTCCTCGGCGGCATGAAGGTCGACCGCGGCATCCCCCGGGTTCGCCGGACCTGGCAACCGTCCGGACGGACTGAGTTTCTTGAACTTGATCTGCATCGCGACCCGAACCGTATCCTCAGACAGCCAGATCCGCGAAGCGGTGGACCTGGCCCGCGGGCAGGCGAGCGCTCACCCTTACTCCCCCTGGTTCGTCGATCCGCGAAAGCCCGAGTGCGATCTCGTGCAACTCACTCAGTCTCGAGCCTTCTGAGTAAGGAACGAGCAGGTCGACCGGCTCCATTCCAGACTCGACGACCTCTCTGATCGCGTCTTTCAGCGCTGGGATGCCCTCCCGGGTCCGAGCTGACACCTGCACCGCGGTCGGCCAGATGAATCTCAGCTCCTCACGTTCTGACGAGGAGAGGAGATCGACCTTGTTCAAGACGGTGACCCGAGGCTTGTCGTCGGCCCCGATATCCCGAAGTACTGCCTCCGAAGCTTCGAGCTCGAGCTGCATCCGCTCCTCGCCACCGGAAGAATCGACGACGATCAAGAGGACGTCGGAAAGAACGGTCTCCTCGAGGGTCGCCCTGAAGGCGTCGACCAACTGGTGGGGAAGCTTCTCGATGAAACCAACCGTGTCCGTCAAGAGGAAGCGACCGCCGTCGGATTCGAACGAGCGGGTTAGCGGGTCCAGTGTGTGAAACGGCCTGTCACCGACCTGGACGGAGCACTCACAGAGGGCTCCGAGCAGGCTCGACTTTCCCGCGTTGGTATAGCCGGCGAGGGCAACCTGCGGCAGCTCACTCCGCTGCCGGCGTTTCCTCATGACCCGCCTCGTCCTCTCCACGCCGTCGATCTTTCGTCGAAGGGATGCGATCCGGTCCCGGGCCAATCTTCGGTCTGTCTCGATCTGGGACTCACCGGGTCCCCTGGTACCGATTCCGGCTCCGAGACGTTCGAGGTGGGTCCAGAGGCCCCTCATCCGAGCGAGGTTGTACTCGAGCTGGGCTAGCTCGACCTGAAGTTTCCCTTCGGATGAGTTCGCGTGTGAAGCGAAGATGTCCAGGATGATCGCCGTTCGGTCGATCACCGGCAGGCCGAGCAGCTTCTCGAGGCTTCGCTCCTGCCTTGGCGCCAGCTCGTCATCACAGGCGATCAGGTTCGCTCCGGTACGGGCCACCTCTTCTGCCAGAACTTCGAGCTTGCCGCGACCGAAGTACCTGTCGGGGTCGGGTTCCGAGCGCTGCTGGACGACTTCGCCGACCGGAGCGACCCCGGCCGCCAGCAGCAGATCCGATAGCTCACCGAGCCCATGGGACTGACCGCTGTCGATCGCGATCATCATCGCCCTCTGCCGGGCCCTCCCTGTGATCCCCACATGCGTGGGGCCCGATCCATTGCCTGAAGATCCTGCCAACGAGAACAGTCTACGTCTCGCGTCGGTTCAGGCCAGGTGTTCGCGCATTCTCTCGAGTGCCTCCTCGAGTCTCTCGTCCGGTGTGGTCAGGGAGATCCGGAACCAGCCCTCTCCGCTCCCCCCGTACATCGAACCAGGTGAAATCACGACCGAGGCCTCGTCGAGGACCTTCTCGGCGAAGGAGACCGAGGTCTCACCGTCAGGAACGGGCGCCCAGACGTAGATCGTTCCCCGGGGTCGCTCGACCTCGACGCCGATTGCCGAAAGGGTCTCGACCACGAGATCCCTCCGCCGGGCGTAGATCGAATTCATTTCCTCGACCATTCCGTGGCAGTCACGGAGCGCGGTAACCCCGGCCAGCTGGATCGCCTCGAACAGCCCAGAGTCGACGTTGGTCTTCAGCCTCCAGTAGGTGCTGATTGCATCGGGATTCCCAACGACTGCACCGATCCTCCAGCCGGTCATGTTGTAGCCCTTCGAGAGCGAGAAAACCTCGATCCCCACGTCCATTGCCCCGGGCGTGGCCAG
>JBJTBP010000088.1:0-25745 GCA_046091385.1 Solirubrobacterales bacterium
CCGGTGATCAGTGATCCGACCAGGAAGCCACCGTTGTCGATCAGGTTGAAGACGAGGTTCGCCGCGGCGAGCTCCTGGGGGCTCCGGGCGAGCTGGGGGGTAAGGGCCGACTCGGCGGGGATGAACGGAGTCGAGGCGACCGTAAACAGGCCAGCGAGGACGTAGACCACGGCGGCTGGGCCATCGAGCAGCCCGACGGCAGCCGATGCAGCGAGGATCAACGCCACCAGAGCGGTACAGACGAGCAGGACGAGTCGGCGGGACTGCTTGTCGGAGACCAATCCCGAGAGTGGCGAGACGAGCGCTCCGGGCGCGAGCCTGATCAGGGCGATCAGACCGACCGCGGCCACGCCCCCGATTTCGTACGCATAGACGCTGAGGGCGATTGCGTAGGACCAGGTCGCAACCGACAGGGCACCCCAGGAGAGTTCGAGGCTGCGAAGTCCTGGATTCGCGCAGACCGCGGTCACCGCCGAGGAGGCGGACACCAGCTCCCCCCTGATCTTCCCTAGCAACCGGCTCCCCTCCGCCCCGGCATCCTCACCTTCGCCCGGCGAAGAATTCGGTCAGGAGCGCACCGCACTCCTCGGCCATCACGCCGGACTCCACCTCGGGATTGTGGTTTAGGGCCGGCTCGGCCAGCACGTCGAGCACGGAGCCGGCCGCCCCGGCCTTGGGATCGGACGCGCCGAAGACGACCCGGGGGATCCGGGCGAGGACGATCGCCCCGGCACACATGGCGCAGGGCTCGAGGGTGACGTAGAGGGTGGTTTCCGGCAGGCGCCAGCCGCCGAGGCCCCGGGCTGCCTCGCGGATCACCAGGAGCTCTGCGTGGGCGGTCGGATCGCCGTCGACCTCCCGCCGGTTGCCGGCTGCGGCAAGCAGGGTCTCGCCCTGGTAGATCGCGGCCCCTACCGGCGTGTCGCCGTGCCCGGCCGCGGAGCGTGCCTCCTCAAGGGCCAGGGACATCCGGTCCCGGTCCTCGGCGGCCACTGGAATCCCCCGTCGCCCTTCTCCGGGGTCGGTCAGGTGGTCCGGGCGATGAAGACCGAGCAGGGCGAGTGGTGGCTCACCTTGTTCGGTACCGAACCGAGCAGGTACCGCTTGGCCCCGGTCATCCCCTTGTTGCCGACCACGATCAGGTCGGCCTTCGACTGTTCGGCGACGTCGAGGATCGCGTCGGCCGGGTCGCCCTCCATCGGGTGGGGCCGAACCTCGACCCCGACCTCGCCGGCGATCCGGGCGGCCGCCTCGAGGGCGAAGTTCGCCTCCTCGCGCTGGCCGAACTCGTAGCTGACGTCGTCCGGGGCGGCGGTCCGCTTGGCGTCCGACCTCCAGGCCGGGATCGGCTCCGCCGCACAGACCACTTCGAGCGACGCACCCGACATCTTCGCTATCTCGGCCGCCTGGCGGACCGCCTCGGCGGCCGTGTCCGAACCATCCGTACCGACAACTATCCGCTTGAAGATCGACATCAGCCCTCCGTTCGCCCGAATCGTCCTGGCGATCCTAGCGCCGCCGGGGACCTCTGGGGGCAGCTACTTGGGGAACTCGGTGCCTGTCGGAAGACCGCGGAAACCGTCCCCGAGGATCTCCTCCGGCGTGGTCGCCAGGCGGTAGGTACCGATCGCGATCGAGGCAAGCGTCGCTGCGAAGATTACGATGAGCAGGTAGCGCCAGGTCGCCGGCATCTTGGCGAGGTTAGAAGATGGGGCCGGAAACCGGAACCGAGGAGAAGCCTGTGGAGACCGAAGTCGAGAAGGACCAGCCGCTGCCCGCCGGGGTCGACGCCGTCGCCGACGGGGTCTACCTGATGAAAGGTGACCTCAGGGGTGCGATGAACATCTATTTCATCCGCGGGCCGGAAGGTGAACTGGTCCAGTTCGACGCCGGCACTCGCTCGATGACCAAGAAGAACGTCAAGGCGGCGAGGGCGCTCGGCGGCCTGGACCAGGTGATCGTGAGCCACGCCCATGCTGACCACCGGGGGACTGCCCCCGGGTTGCTCACCCCGGTGCTCTGCCACCCCGACGAGGTCGGGGACCTTCGCTCCCCGGCTTCGATCGCCGGCTACATGGATCTCTCCGAGCTCGACATCGCCCCGATCGCCTGGCTCTACCGATTCCTCCTGCCCTGGTGGGATGGCGGTCCGGTCGAGCCGGATGGGACGGTCCAGGAAGGGGACACGGTCGCCGGGTTCGAAGTGGTCCACTTCCCCGGCCACGCCCCGGGGCTGATCGGCCTCTGGAGGGAGTCGGACCGGGTGGCCCTGGTCAGCGACACCGTCTACCTGATCGACTCGGCCCGAATGAAGCCCCTGCCCGAAGGCGAGGCGAGCGTGCCACACCCGGCCTGGGCCTGGGACCACAAGAAGGCGAAGGAATCCGTCCGCAAGCTGGCCGAGCTCCACCCGCAGAAGGTGCTCGCGGGCCACGGCGATCCCCTCTACAAGGGAGGCGAGGACCTCCACGACACCCTGATCGAGGCCTCGAACAGGTTCTAGGCCCGTGGTCGAGGCGGTCGTAACCCTCCTTCTGGTGCTGGCCGGTGCGGTGTTGACCGGGGCGGCGATCGAGGCCCTGGTCGGCAGGACCGAGTCGACCGGGCTGGAGCCGGCGATCGGCCTGGCCGCCCTCTTCCTGGCCGGCGGTCCGATCGCCCAGGTGCTGGGGATCAGGCCGGCCGTGCTGGCAGGCTTCCTCGCGCTCGCAGCGGTTGTCGTCCTGGGCCTGCGGCGGGGCGGCTTCCGACTGGTGCCGGGACCGGCCGGACTCTGGATCGCCGCGGGGGTGACCGTGTTGCTGCTCTTGATCCCCTTCGCGACCAACGGGTTCTGGGGCCTGCTCGGGGTCGGCTACAACAACGACCTCGGCCTCCACCTGGCCTGGGCCGAGTCGATCAGGTCCGACTTCGGCACCGCACCGAGTACCGGCTACCCGCTCGGGCCGCACGCCCTGGCGGCGACCGTCAGCCTGCTGCCCGGGTTCGGACTAGGTGAGGTCTTCGTCGGGATGATCATGGCGACCGGCGTGGTGGCCGTGATTACCGGGTATGCGGCGCTCTCCAGGCTCAACGGGGGCCTTCGGGTGTTCGGCGCGGTCCTGGTCGGCCTCGCCTACCTGATGGTCTCCTACTACGCTCAGGCCGCCTTCAAGGAGATGGCCTCGGCCGCCTTCGTCCTCGCCTTCGTGCTTGCTCTTCCGGTGGCGCTGGAACCGGCGGCCGGCGGGGACCGGCGGGCCAGGTTCCGGGAGGCAGTAATCCCGGTTGTCCTGCTGGCCGGCCTGGTCGCCGTCTATTCCTTCCCCGGGCTGACCATCCCGATCGTCTTCACCCTGCTCTGGCTGGTGCTCGGTCGGGAGCGGAAAGGGCCGATCGCGCACCCGGGCTGGATCTGGGCCGGGGTCGGAGCGGTGGTCATCGTCCTCGCCCTCGCCTTCCTCGGCCCGTTCGGCTTCGGTTCGATCTTCTCCGAAGTTTCGGGCAGTAACACCTACGGGCCGGTCTCACCGGTCGAGGCACTCGGTACCTGGCTGAGTCCCGACTACCGGCTGAAGAGCACGATCGACACCCCGGTCCCGGGCCTGATGGCCCTGCTCGGGATCGTCGCCCTCCTGGCCGCGCTCGTCTGGTGGGCGAAGCGGGGCCGATCGCCGCTCACCCTGGGGCTGGGGGCGGCGATCCTGGTCTACCTGCTCTCCCTGCCGTGGATGGGCGACTACTCGCTGGCCAAGATCCTGGTCCTCTCCTCCCCCCTTGCGATGGCCGTGATCCTGACCGGGCTCTTCTCCCGGCCGGCCCCGACCGACGGCTGGCTGGCCGCGGGGCGTACCGGACTCGCCTGGATCTTCGTCGTGGTGGCCTCGGCCTCGAGCCTGCTGGTCCTCCGAGACGCCCCGGTCGGACCGTCCGATCGGACCGATGAGATCGCCCCGATCGCCGAGCAGGCCTACGGGGGACGAGTCCTCTTCGCCACCCAGGACCGCTTCGCCGCCTACAAGCTCTCGGGTTCGAAGGTCTTCATCCCACTGGCCGAGTTCCCAGACTCCCTGGTGACCCAGAGCCAGAAGAAACCCTTCCGGGGCGTCCTCGGCGAGAGCGCGGTCGACTTCGATTCCTTCACCAACCGGACGCTGGGCAGGTTCGACTACGTGGTTACCACCTCGGCCTTCTGGAACAGCCAGGCGCCGCGCTTTTACCGCGAACTCCTGAGGACCCCGTCCTGGGTCTTGTGGGAGCGGACCGGCAGGTCCCGGCCGAGGGGGACGCTGTTCGAAGGGACGATGGCGGCGAAGCTGGCCGACTGCTCGACCCCGGGTGCCCGGTTTTATTCCGGGCTGGACGGCTACGCGGTCCTAATGCCCGAGACGGTGGTCGGGTTGAGAGAGGACTGGCGACCGGGGTCCGTCCTCCGGCCGGGGCGCTCCGGTTCGGTCGAACTCCGACTGGGGCGGGGGGACTGGAAGCTCTCGCTCCAGTACTTCACCCCGGAGCGATTGACGATCACCGGCCCGGGCCTTCGAAAGGAGCTCGAACCGACTCTCGACAGCCTCCGGCTGGCGAACCAGGAGAGCGGGGCGTTCGGCCCGTTCTGGGATGCCGGTCAGGCCTCGATCGGGAAGGCCGGCACCTACCGTTTCGAGGTCGAAAGGCCTGAGCCCACCTTGCTCCAGCGCCTGACCGGTTACGACCGAAGGGCCGTGCTCGGGCGACTGGTCGCGACCAGGGACGAGCCGAGGAAACGGGTGCCACTGTCCGGGATCTGCGGCAAGTGGGTCGACTACTACGTGCTCGAAGGAAGGCCGCCGGCCCGGTAGCGAGCCGCTCCCGGCGATCGGGTCAGTCGGATTTGCCCTCGTCGCCCTTGGTGTGCCCGGACCCATCGCTTCCGGTCGCTGGCTTCGCGGGTGCGGATTTTCCCTTCCCGAGGTTTCCGCCATTGCCTTGACCCGGCCCACGGCCGAGGTTGCCGACGATCAGGGCGACCACGGTGACCAGGTAGACCTGGCCGACCAAAGTCAGCATTCCGGTCATCCCCCGGCCGAGGTCGGTTGCCGGGGTCAGGTCGCCGATCCCGAGGGTGGTGATCGTGGTCACCGAGAAGTAGACGAAGTCGCCGTACTGGTCGGCCCAGCCACCCTGGACGAAGAAGTCGTCGTGGGTCGCCACCGCGGCGACCGCGAAGGCAGAAGCGAAAGTGATGATCAGGAGCAGGTAGATGCATAGAGCGCCAAAGACCGTCTCGATCGTGATCCGGCGGTCGTGCCTCAGCTGCTTGATCAGCCCGATCGAAATCGACGGCAGTGCCGTGGTCACCAGGAGGAGGGTCCCTCCGCGAATCACGTACTTCCAGAAATCGTCTCCCCAGAGCGGCGGTACCAGGGCGATCACGAGCGCGGCCGCTGCGATCGCCTCGATCACCCTGACCAGCTTGCTCGGGGCCTCGGCCGCCCTGAGGCAGGCGATCAGAGCGATCAGCTGGATGACCAGGGCGCCCGCGTCGAGCAGCGAACCCTTGGGGAAGGCCATCACCATGAAGACCGATGCGACCAGGAAGATCAGGGTGGTCCCGTAGTGGCCCGGGCCGGGCAAGATGACGTCGCGGGGCCTGGTCACCGTCTTCATCCGACCACCTCGTCGTCGGTAACCACCAGGACGTTCGGGTTGGTGATCCGGGCCGCTGGGATCGACTCATCCCCGGCCATCAGCTTGCCGAGCGCCTCGGTCTTGTCATCGCCGGTCACCAGGAAGACGATCCTCCGGGCCCGATCCAGGGTCGGGTAGGTAAGGGTCATCCGGCGGGTGCCCTCGTACTCCCCCCCGGTCAGGGCGACCGGCCGATCGTCGACCTCGAGCACCGGGTCACCGGGAACCAGCGAGGCGGTGTGGCCGTCGGGGCCGAGGCCGAGGTGGACCAGGTCGAGCCGGTCCGGGAGTGACCAGCCGTAGCTCGCGGCCGCGTCCTCCAGGTCCTCCCCGCCGACCGGCATAGGCCGGATCGAGCCCTGGCAGGCGAGCGGCAGGGAGAGGACGAGGTGGGTCAGGTTCCGCTCGGGGCTGCCACTCGGGGCGATCCGTTCGTCGACCTGGAAGAGAAGGGTCTTCGACCATTCGAGGCTTCCCTCGGCCAGGAGCTCGAGCATCCGCCAGGGGGTCTTGCCCCCGCTGACCGCCATCTGGAACTTCCCCCGCTCCCGAATCGCCGCCTCGCCGGCAATCTCGACCACCCGGGCCGCCTCGGCGGCTGCCTCCTCGGAGTCTCCTACTACCGTGGCGACCATTCGTGGCTTCATGCCCTGCGCGAGCGGGGCGTTCAATCCTTCTTTTCGTCGTGGCCGCCGAACTGCTTTCGCATCGCCGAAAGCACCCGATTACCGAAGTCGGCATTCCCCCGCGAGTCGAACCGCGAGTAGAGGGCCGCGGTGAGGACCGGGGCCGGAACCCCTTCCTCGATCGCGGCGATCGACGTCCACCGGCCCTCGCCCGAGTCCGAGACCCGCCCGGCGAATTCAGCCAGCTCGGGCGACTCGGCCAGGGCGGCGGCAGTCAAATCCCGGAGCCAGGAGCCGACCACGCTGCCCCTTCGCCAGAGCTCGGCCACCTGGGCGACCGGGATGTCGTAGCTGTAGTACTCGGGGTGCTCGAGCGGCGCGGTCTCGGCGTCGGCGTCGCGCTCCTCCTCGCCGACGTCAGCGTTCTCGAGGATGTTCAGGCCCTCACCGATCGCCGCCATCATCCCGTACTCGATCCCGTTGTGGACCATCTTCACGAAGTGTCCCGCGCCTGCGGGACCGCCGTAGAGGTAGCCCTGCTCGGCCGGAGACGGATCACCGGAGAGCCCGGGGGTCCGCTCGGCCGAGTCGACTCCGGGGGCGAGCGAGGCGAAGATCGGCTCGAGCCGCTCGTAGGCCTCCTTCGGGCCGCCGATCATCAGGCAGTAGCCACGCTCGAGGCCGAACACACCACCACTGGTGCCGCAGTCGAGGTGGTCGATCCCGGACTTGCCGAGCCGGTCGGCGATCTCGATGTCGTCGCGGTAGTAGGTATTGCCGCCATCGATGATCACGTCGCCGGAGTCGAGCACCTCGGCGACCGACTCGATCGTCGTCCGGGTTATCTCCCCGGCCGGGACCATCACCCAGACCGCGCGGGGCGGGGTGAGCATCGATGCCATCGCGGCCAGGTCGGTTGCCGGTTCGGCCCCCTCCCCGCCGAGCTCGGTCGCCGCCTCCGGGTTGACGTCGTAGACGACGCAGCGATGGCCGTCGCGCATCAGGCGCCTGGCGATGTTCGCTCCCATTCGGCCGAGGCCGACGATCCCGATCTCCATCGGCTGATCATAGTGGCGAAAACCCGACCCGATGCGATCTGTCGGGCAGCCGGTAGGGTGCCGTTTAACGTGTCTTCCAACGGGGTAAAGGGCGAGGAGCGGGTGACCGATGCACTGGTCATCTTCGGGATCACCGGTGATCTGGCCAGGAAGATGACCTTCAAGGCGCTCTATCGCCTCGAGGCCCGGGGCAAACTCGACTGCCCGATCATCGGGGTCGGCCGTCGCTCGGACTGGCACCACGAGACGATGAAGGAGCGGGCCAGGGAGTCGATCGAGGAGGCACTCGGCGGTGTCGACCGGGCGGTGTTCGACCGGCTCGCCTCCCGGATGCGCTTCGTGTCAGGGAACTTCGACAACCAGGGCACCTATACCAAGCTCGCCGAAGAGCTCTCCGACTACGCCAGGCCACTCTTCTATCTGGAGGTGCCCCCCTCCCTCTTCGCCGGGATCGTCGACCACCTCAACCGGGCCGGACTGACCGAGGGTGCCCGGTTCGTGATCGAGAAGCCGTTCGGCCACGACCGAGCCTCGGCCGAGGAGCTCCAGACCGACCTGACCGAGATCCTCGACGAGGACCAGATCCTCCGGATCGACCACTACCTCGGCAAGGAACCGGTGATGGACATCATCTACCTCCGGTTCGCCAACCTGATCCTCGACCCGGTCTGGAACCGGAACTACGTCGCCTACGTCCAGATGACCCTGGCCGAGAACTTTGGCGTCCACGATCGGGGTGCGTTCTATGACCGGGTAGGGACGATCCGGGACGTGATCCAGAACCACGCCCTCCAGATGCTCGCCCTGGTGACGATGGAGGCGCCGAGCCGAAACCAGACCGAGTCGATCCGGGCGAAGAAGCTCGAGCTGTTCGAGTCGGTCCGGGCAGCCGACCCGGCCCACTGCGTCCGCGGCCAGTACGCCGAATACCGTGACGTCGAAGGGGTCGCCCCCGACTCGAACACCGAGACCTTCGCCGCGCTGGAGCTCCGAATCGACAACTGGCGCTGGTCGGGAGTCCCCTTCTTCATCCGGGCTGGCAAGGAGCTGCCGGTCACGCAGACCGAGATCCGGGTCGTCTTCAAGCGGCCACCGCCGACAGGGATCGCCGACTCCGAGCAGCCCGGCCACAACGAGATGGTGATCCGGATCGACCCGAGCCCCGGAGCGCGCCTTCGGTTCATCGCCAAGCGGCCGGGCTCGGACAAGTTCGAGGACGCCGACCTGGATGTCCTCTTCGAGAAGGAACCCGGAACCGACCCCGAGCCCTACGAGCGACTGCTCGACGACGCGATCCGCGGCGACATGAACCTGTTCACCCCGTTCGATGCGATCGACCAGACCTGGCGGATCGTCCAGCCACTGCTGGATCACCCCAGCGAGCTCTACATCTACAAGTCGGGAACCTGGGGCCCGCCCGAAGCAGACCGGCTGGTCAAGGGTGTCTGCAACTGGGCCGAGCCCTGGCGTCCGGTCGAGCAGCCGGGCGAGGGCATGCTGCTCGGCGGCTGAGCCTCGGGCCGGCGCCGCTCAGGCGACCGACTCGCGAACGGCCAGCTGGCCGCAGGCGGCGTCGATGTCCCGCCCGCGGGTCAGCCGCACCGTCGCGTGGACCCCGGCCCCGACCAGGGCCTTGCGGAAGGCCTCGATCGCCTCACGCGAGGAGCCGATGTAGCCGGTCCCGCTCGGGTTGAACGGGATCAGGTTGACCTTGAAGTCGTGGCCGGTGCCCAGCAGGGCGGCGAGCTGGCGAGCCTGGTCGGGTGAGTCGTTCACCCCCTCCAGCATCAGGTACTCGACGAACACCTTTCGCTTCCGCTTGGTCCGCCACTCGAGGCAGGCCTCGATCAGCTCGGCGATCGGGTAGCGGTCGTTGACCGGCATGATCTCCGAGCGCAGGGCATCCTCTGGGGCGTGGAGCGAGAGGGCAAGCCGAACCGTCGGCCCCTCGTTCGCCATCCGTTCGATCCCCGGCAGCCAACCGACCGTCGAAACGGTGGTCTTCGAGTTGGCGATCCCGACCTCGGGCAGCCTCTCGCAGGCTTCGAAGACTGCGTCGAGGTTCATCATCGGCTCCCCCATCCCCATGAAGACGGCGTGGTCGACGGGCTCGATCCGGCGAAAGTGGAGGGCCTGGTCGACGATCTCGTCTCCGGTCAGGTTGCGACCGAACTGCATGGTTCCGGTGGCGCAAAAGGTGCAGGTGAGCGGACAGCCCGACTGGCTCGACAGGCAGACCGAGCGCCTGCCGTCGCGGTAGCGCATCAGGACGGCCTCGAGAGGCCTCTGGTCGGCGGTCTCGAACAGTGCCTTGACCGTGCCGTCCGAGGAGGTGGCGGTCTGGGTAACTGTGAGGGTCGAGATCGGGACCTCCCGTTCGAGCTCCTCCCGGAGCCCGGCCGGCAGGTTGGTCATCTCCCCGTAGCCGGTCGCCCCGCGGGCCAGCCACTCGCGGACCTGCTCCTCACGGAAAGGTGGCTCGCCGCGCTCTTCCATGAATGTCCTGAGGGCCTCGTAGTCCATTCTTCAAGTCTGCCGTAAGCGGGTCTGCTGCCCGGCCGAAGGCGGGCTTCGGTCAGGAACGGCCGAGCCAGGATCGGATCTCGTCGCCGTGCTGGTCGAGCTCGGGCGGAGGGCGTCGGGTCTCGGGCGGTTGGTCGACGATCCCGATCGGCGAGGCCGGGGTCCGGGTGCCATCGAATTCATCCACCGGGTCGAGGCCGAGTTCGGTCGCCATCCGGTAGCCGCCCCCGATGTCGTTCACCGGACCGGCCGGAACGCCTGCCCCGTTCAGCAGCTCGGCCCACTCGGCCACTTCCCGCTCGGCGAGGGCCGCCTCGATCGCCTCCCTGAGAGCGGCACGGTTCTTTACCCGATCCGCGTTGGTCGCGTAACGGGGGTCGGCCGCCTCGTCATCGAGCCCGAGTACCTCGCAGAGCGAGCGGAACTGGGCGTCGTTCCCGGCACAGATCATCAAGGGGCCGTCCGCAGCGGCGAAAGTCGAGAAGGGCTCGATACTCGGGTGGACGTTGCCGAACCTCTTGGGCGACTCTCCGGTCGAGAGGAAGGCCGAGGACTGGTTGGCCAGTCCGGCGAGGGCGCTCGAGAGCAGGTCGACCGTAATCCTGCCCCCCTCTCCCGTCTGGTCCCTGCGGTGAAGCAGGGCGAGGATCCCGGTCGCCGCGTTCATCCCGGCGATCACATCGACCACCGCGACGCCGACCTTGCTCGCCTCCCCGTCGGCGGGGCCGGTAACCGACATCAGGCCCGAGACGGCCTCGACCAGCGGGTCGTAGCCCGGAAGGGTCGCCCCCTCCCTCTCCCCGAAGCCCGAGATCGAGCAGTAAATCACCCCAGGGTTCGCGGAGACGACCGAGTCGTAGTCGAGCCCGAACCGGGCCATCGTCCCCGGCCGGCAGTTCTCGATCACCACATCGACCCGGGAGACCAGCTCCCTGGCCAGCGCGAGGTCGTCCTCGGCCTTCAGGTCGAGGGCGCCCGACCGCTTGTTCCGGTTGACGGAGAGGACGTAGGTCGGACGACCCTCCCCGTCGCGCGGCGGCTTCCCCGCCCTGGTCTCGTCACCGCCCGGGGGCTCGACCTTGACCACGTCGGCCCCCAGGTCGCCCAGGGTCATCGCCGCAAGCGGCCCGGCCAGCACCCGGCTGAAGTCGGCAACCAGAAGTCCGTCGAGCGCCCCCATTACCCCCAACTATTGCGCGAAAGGACGTCGGCTCGTGCCGGAGGGGCCTCGATTCCCGAAGGACACCGCTACCCGGGGTCGGGTCTGGGGGTTGTAGTCTGTGAACTGAGGGGCGAAGACCGGGGCGATCGAAAGGCTGAATTGAGAAATCAGGGGCGCGGGAAGACCTTTGGCGGGTGCAGGGCGACCCTCCGTCGGTCCGGCTTTCGAAGGTCGGCGCTCGTCGCGACCGGTGCGGCGATCGGACTGCTCGTCATCGCCCCGTCGATTGCCCAGGCGGCGATCCGGTACACCTCACCGACCGGCAGCGGCGGCGCCTGTACCGAGGGCTCTCCCTGCTCGCTGACACAGGGTGTCGTCGGCGCAGCGACAGGTGACGAGGTTCGACTGACGGCCGATGAGTACTACCTGAACAGTGCCTTGACGATCGGGGTGACCAACCTCACGATCTCCGGACCCCCAGGCCGATACGCACCGTCTGACTCCCGCGCCTTCATCTTCTTCAGGACCGAGGCGGAGGGAGCACCAGCCGGCTTCGACAACCAGCCGAAGTTCGATGTCGGCCAGAACGGACTGACCCTCTCCCGCCTGTCGATCGTCGGACGGTCCGGGCCTACGAGCCTGATCAATGCACTGAACGTGGACTTCCTGACCCTCGACCGCGTGATCGTCTTCGATGCCGACAGCGCTTTCACAGTGACTGCTCAGGACGCCTCGATCGTCAACAGCGTGATCCGGCACACCTCGACGGCTGTTGGTGGCGGAACCGCGTCCAACATCACCGGGGCGATCCTCGGGAGCACGATCACCAGCGCGACGGGTAATGCGGTCGTAAACAACGACAACTACCACGACCCCGTCTTCGGGGACTACTGTGAGCTCCTGATCCTGAACACGATCGCGGTCGGTGCGGCGAGCAACCTTCGAACCGTCGACACGGGGTCGGCCTGCTCCCCCAACACCACCTACGACTACTCGTGGATTCCGACCTCGGCCGGGTATGGGGGCGGGGGGATAGCCCCAAGCGGCTTCATTACCGCTGGAGCCAACAACCTCTCCGACAGCCCCCCGGCGCTCGTGACTCCCTTGAACGGGGTGTTCGCCCTGGCACTCGACTCGCCGGCGATCGATACGGGGTGCGGAGGATCCTGCGGGGTCGAAGACTTCTACGGTCGCCCCCGTCCGATCGGATCGGGCAACGACATCGGTGCCACCGAGACGATCCTGCCTCCGAGCATCTCGACCGTCGGGGTGGACTCGACGACTTCGAGCCGGGCAGAACTCTCCGGCACGATCAACCCGAACGGTGGGGCAACCACCTACAACTTCCAGATCCGAAAGGCCGGAACCACGACCTGGGAGGCGGTGGTCGGCGCGACCACAGGCGAAGGAACGACCACGGGGATCGTCCGGGGCACGGCCCAGCCACTCGACCCATCCACCTCCTACGAGGTAAGGCTGAACGGGCTGAACGAAGCCGGGGTCGAGGTGGTCAGTCCGGCGGTAACGAGTTTTAGGACGGATGCCGGGCCCACGCCGCCGCCGTCAGCCTCGGTCCAGATCCGGTCGGCGAAGGCGAAGCTGACCCGTAAGTCAGCCAAGGTCCAGGCCAAGGTCCGGACGTCGGCCGGCGGAACGGTGACCTTGCGGGGAACCACCGGCAGCGCCAGTACCAAGACCTGGTGCCAGACGACGAAGCCGATCACCGCGGCCGGCATCCACACGGTCACCTGCAACCTAGGTCGCAAGGGAAGGGCAAGGGTCCGCAAGGGACCCCTCAGGCTGACCCTGCGTGCCCAGTTCACCGACGGGGTCAACTCCCCGGTGCTGACCTCCCGCGTCTTGACGATCCCCCGCAGGCGGTAGCCGGCCCCGCGGTCTCCCTCCGCAGGTCTCAGACCCCGATCTCGGGGATGAACTCGCGGACGTGGGTAGTGATCGTCTCCCGGACCCAGCGGCGGGTCTCGGGATCGGCCATCCGGTAGCGACCTAACAGCATCTTCTGGTCGTCGAGTGGCAGGCCGGCGATCTCCCAGGAGACGACCAGCCGCTCGAACAGCATCTCCTCCCTCCTCTGCCAGGCATCCTCGACATCGGCCGCGGCCGAGGCGGGCGGCTCGGCCAGCTTGGTGACCGTGCCCGGGGATAGCGTCTGGCGGAGCACCAGGACGCTCCCCTCGGCGTCGCGGTAGGCGGAGGTCGCCGCCTTTGCCTCGGCAGCCTTACGCCTTCGACGCTTCTTCGCCACCGTTCGCCTCCACCCCAACCGCTCCGTACCCACCGACGAACTTGCTGCCCTCCCTGTCCCTCGCCGCCAGGGCCGCGATCGCCCCGAGCATCAGCAGATCGGCTCCGAGGCCGAACACCGCTGCGAACTGGATCTCGAGGAAGGAGAAGACCCGAGTGATGAAGATCGAAATCAGGAGCGCTGAGCTGTAGGCGCGGTAGGCGGCCTGGTGGCGGCCGTGGAGCATCCGCCAGGTACCGATCCCGACCAGGACGATCGAAGCGGTCATCGATAGCCCCCGGCCCCAGTCGATCACCTCGCCGGCCGTTCCGGGGACCGTCTCGCGGTTCGCCTCGATCCCGAGGAAGTCGTACTGGACCTCGAACAGGCCGGCGAGGCTGATCAGGGCCCACAGGACGAGCACGGTCACGGTCGCTGCCTCGAACCACGACTTGGCGGTCAGGGCGGTTACCCACCGGCCGATCCCCTCGAGCCAGGTGGCAAAACGGGATGGTGGCTCGACCGGGGCCAACTCGACCGAATCGAGGTAATGCCGGGCCGCCTCCACCCTGGGGTCGCTCTGGTCGGCCTTCTCGAGGAGGTCGTCGGCCGCCGCCTTCTCCTTCGGCCCGAACTCGCCGGTGACCGTCGAGGGAAGGAGGTCGAGCAGGTTGGCAAGCGCCCGGGTCGGGCTCATCTCGATCCGGCGGGAGACCTCCCGGATCACCAGGAAGAGGACGATGAAGATGATGTAGATCAGCGGTGCGGCGGGCCGGAAGAAGTAGTCGTTGTCCTCGGTGATGAACTTGCCGAGCTCGTCGATGAAGAAGCCGAAGCCGATCCCGCCGAGCACCGCGGCAACGCGGCGGGACCACCGGTTGACGTAGATCAGCGCGAACCAGATCGCGATCAGCATGAACAGCCCACCCCAGAGCAGGTGGGCGATGTGAAGGCTGCCGCCCCCGAGCTGGGGGTAGTTGGTCAGCCAGAGCTGCGTCCGGATAACCAGGATCATCACCACCGCACTGATCAGGAAGATCTCCAGCTGCTTTACGGAGTCAAACCGGGGAACCGGGTTTCGGAGCGCGTGGCGGAGCCTGGCCAGGGGTCCCGGGGCGTCTTTGGCCATCAGGCCGATCCGGTCAGGTCGTCCCTGCTCGGTGGGGCCTCGAGGTCCATCAGCGGACCCATCGGGACGATCCCGGTCGGGTTTATCTGGGGGTGGGTCATGTAGTAGTGGCGCTTGATCTGGTCGAAGTCGACCGTGTCGGCGATCCCCGGCTGCTGGTAGAGGTCGCGCAGGTAGCCCGAAAGGTTCGGGTACTCGGCGATCTGGCGCTGGTTGCACTTGAAGTGGCCGACGTAGACCGGGTCGAACCGGACCAGGGTGACGAACAGCCGCCAGTCGGCCTCGGTGATCGTCGGACCGGTCAGGAAGCGGCGGTCGGCGAGCAGATCGTCGAGCTCGTCGAGCGCCTCGAACAGGTTGACGAAAGCCTCGTCGTAAGCCTCCTGGGTGGTCGCGAACCCGCAGCGGTAGACCCCGTTGTTGACCCGCGGGTAGATCAGGTCGTTGAGCCGGTCGATCTCGGGCCTGAGGCCCTCCGGGTAGAAGTCGAGCTCGGGGTCCCCGGCGAAGGCGTTGAACTCCGAGTTCAGCATCCGGATGATCTCCGAGCTCTCGTTGTTCACCCCGCGGTCGGTCTCGCGATCCCAGAGGAGCGGGACGGTCACCCGGCCCTCGAAGTCGGGGTCGGTCAGGAGGTAGGACTCCGAGAGGAACTCGAAGCCGTTGATCGGATCGGGCTCCTCGGGAGTGAAGCGCCAGCCGCGCTCGTCCCGGACCGGGTCGACCACGGTCATAGAGATCGTCTCGCCCAGGCCCTTCAGCTGCCGGTAGATCACGGCCCGGGAGGCCCAGGGGCAGGCCAGCGACACGTAGAGGTGGTACCTGCCCGACTCGGCCGGCAGACCGCTCGAACCATCGGCAGTGACCCAGTCCCGGAAGGCACTCTCCTGCCGCACGAAGGCGCCCCGCTGATCCGTCTCCCTTGGGAACTGTGCCTCGGTCATCGAGCCCCGCCCAACCTATCCGGTGTAGCTCCACTCGGACTTGAACGGCGGCCGGTCCAGGGGCTGGATCGCCCGGCTCGGCCTTCCTGGCGCATCCTCGACCGCCTCCAGCGCACGCTCGAACAGTGCCGCCGGAACGGTGCGGGGAACTGGCACCGCCCGATAGGACGGGGCACTCAGCCAGAGCCTGAAGGCGAGCTCGTCGCGGGCGTCATAACCGGCGACGACCCGACTGTCCCCCCAGGAGACGAGCCAGCCCGTGCCGAACCTGCGGGCGCTCCCGCAGCAGTGGCTGTAGGGAACGTCGGCTGGAGCCTCGATCTCGGAGAGGAAGGTCGCCGTCCCCGCCTTGGGATCGATCCGGTAGCGGACCAGGCGGGGCGGCCGGTCGGCTCGGGTGCCGTTGTCGTGGACGGTGAGGACGTCACCGGTCAGCCTCGCGTCGTGATTGCCGCTCAGGGGGTCGTCCCGGTGTGGGTCGGGACCGGTCAACGCCAACGATTGCCCGGTCCTTGTGCCCCCGAGCTTCCAGACGACCTTCCCGGTCTTCCGGGAGATCGCGAAGACCGCATCGGTGTGCCTGGCCGAGATCAGCAGGAGACCGCCCGGGATCGGCTGGATCGAGTTGAGGTGGAAGATGTCGTAGCGATCGCGCCCCGCCGCGTCGCGGTGGGAGTTGATCGAAACCTTCTCCCACCAGCGGGGCGGGGTCTCCCCCAGTCCGATGTGGTCCCCGGAGTTCCACCGCCAGACGACTCTGCCCTCCGGATCGACCTGCTGGATCTCCCCGTCGAGCACGCCCTCCTTCTTGCCCAGACCGAACCGGGAGAGGTCGACCCCGAAGCGCGGCCTGTAGCTCATCACCAGGGAATCACCGTTCGGCAGGCGGATGAACTCATGGCTGTCGTTGGCCGTCCCGACCGTCCGAATCAGCTCGGACCGGCCGTCGGCGAGCCCGGTCACCTCGATTGCCGTCCTCGAGTCCTGGCCGAAGCCGTCCCCGAAACCCCTGCCCCAGGCGAGCCGGCCATCGGTGAGGACTTCGGCCCAGAGCGCGTTGATGTTCGAACTCCGCCACCACCGGGGCAGTCCATCCTGGTCGAAGACGATCGTCCAGCTCCGGTTCCCTTCCGCCGGGCCGGGTCTGAGCGCGACCACGAAGAGACCCGTCGGTGGTCGGGCGAACCTGCCGTAGTCCCACTCCGGAAAGCCGGTCGGCAGGCAGCGGACCGAGTAGGAGCCGTCGAGAAGGGAGCCCGCCCCCCTCACCGAGAGGGTGAAGTCCTGGCCCGGAAGGGCCCGGGCCTCCGCCTCGAACCTGCCGGTGGCAGGCCTGTTGCCCTCGACCCGGACCTCTGCCCCCTCGGTCGCGTTAACCCGGACGACGGTCCCGCCCGGGCCGCACCTGGTCACGTAACGGCGCTGGCCGGGACTGAACTCCGGGTAGATCGTCTCGGTCGCAAACTGGACCCGGAAGCGATCGCCCGGGACCTCCACCGCTGCCCCTGCGAGGTCACCGCCACCGGACGGTTTTGCCTGGAGGGCGAAGCCGACCCCGGTACCCACGAGCAGCGCACCAATTACGAGGACCACGAGTAGTCCGACCGAGATCATCCTCGGCGCGCCATCGGTCCCCTGCTTGGATTGGTCGGTCATCGCGATCGGCTCGTGCCCCACGGCCGCCCGGGTCCGAACGGTCGGCCATGGCCTGGGAGCCGTCGGATCGTACCGGCGTCGGCGTATCCTCCCGATGGTGAACGTCCACAGGACCCCCGAAGAGAGGTTCGAAGGGCTGCCCGAATTCCCGTGGGAGCCCGTCTACAGGGAGTGGAACGGGCTGAGGCTTGCCCACCTCGACGAGGGCGAGGGTCCCGCGGTGCTCCTGCTCCACGGGGAGCCGACCTGGTCATTCCTCTGGCGGAAGGTCGTGCCACCGATCCTCGAGGCCGGCTACCGGTGCATCGTGCCGGATCTGCCCGGGTTCGGCCGCTCCGACAAACCCGAAGACGACGGCTGGTATTCGTTCACCAACTACGCCGACTCGGTCACCGACCTGGTCCGCCAGCTCGACCTGACCGACGCGACTGCCGTGGTCCACGACTGGGGAGGCCCGCTCGGGCTGTACGTGGCCTCGGTTGCGGAGCGCGAACGGTTCACCCGGCTGGTCGCGATGAACACCGGGGCCTTCAACGGCCACCAGAAGATGAGCGACAACTGGCACCACTTCGCCGACTTCGTCGCGGCAAACCACGACCTGCCGATCGAGCCCTTGATCCAGGGGGCGACCTCGACCGACCTGAGCGAGGAGGTGCTCGCCGGCTACACAGCCCCGTTCGACACCCCCGAGTCGAAGGCCGGCCCCCGGACCTTCCCCGGCCTGATCCCGCAGACCCCCGACGCCCCGGGCGCGGCCGAGGGCCAGGAGACGATGGACGTCCTGGTCCCAGACTCCCGCCCGGCGCTCCTCCTCTGGGGTACCGACGACCCGGCCCTGCCGCTCGACCCCGTCGGCCTCGCAGTCCAGCTGCTCTTCCCCGGGGCCGGCCCGCTCGAGCCGATCGAGGGAGCGAGCCACTTCCTCCAGGAAGACCGCGGTGAGCTGATCGGAAGCCGGATCGCAGAGTGGCTCGATTCGACTTCCGGCGGTGACTGAGTGGGTGCCGACCAGGCACCGGCCCGGCCGAAGCTGGTCCTCCTCTCGCTGATCCTCGCGGCCGCGGTCGCGAACCTCAACCTCTCCGTCGCAAACGTCGCCCTCCCCGACATCGGGGACTGGTTCGACGCCAGCCAGACCCAGCTCAACCTGGTCGCGGTCGGTTACTCGCTCGGGCTTGCCAGCTCGGTCGTCTACCTCGGTGCGCTCGGGGATCGCTACGGCCGCAAGGGGATGCTGCTCCTGGGGGTCGGGCTGGCGATGCCGGTCTCGATCCTGACCGCGCTCGCCCCGACGGTCGAGCTGCTCGCGGTCGCCCGCGTGTTCGGCGGGTTCACGGCCGGGATGGCCTTCCCGACCACCCTCGCCCTGATCACCGCGCTGTGGTCGGGCCAGGCGAGGACCCGCTCGATCGCTCTCTGGTCGGCGACCGGCGGGGCGATCGCGGCCCTCGGGCCGGTCTCGGCCGGGGCGGTGCTGACCGGGTACCGGTGGCCCGCCGTCTTCCTGCTCACCCTTCCGCTGGCCGTAGTCGCCTTCGGGCTCAACTGGAAGTTCGTCCCAAGTGGCGTATCCCAGTCGAAGGGATCGGTCGACAACCTGAGCGGGATCGTCTCGATCATCGCGGTCGGCTGCGTCGTCCTCGGAATCAACTTCGCCGCCGCACCGGACGAGGGGTCGCTGGCGATCGCGCTCGGGGTGGTCGGCATCTCGCTCGTTGCCTTCTTCTTCCTCCGCCAGAAGAGGTTGAGCAACCCGCTGTACGACCTCGAGTACGCGAAGCGCAGGATCTTCTGGGTCGCTGCGGTCGCCGGGATCATCGTCTTCGGGACTCTGATGGGCACGATGTTCATCGGCCAGCAGTACATGCAGAACGTGCTCGGCTACTCGACCCTCGACTCGGGCCTGATGATCCTCCCCGCCGCACTCCTGATGCTCATCGTCGCACCCCGTTCGGCCAGACTGATCAAGGCCAGGGGCTCGCGCTTCACCCTGCTTTCGGGCTACCTCTTCTGCCTGCTCGGGTTCGTGACGATGCTGGTCTTCTGGGACAGGGACGCCAGCCTGCTCGCGGTCGGGGCGGCATACGGGCTGATCGGGATCGGGGTCGGGCTGGCCGGCACCCCGGCCTCACACTCCCTGACCGGGTCGGTACCGGTCAAGCGGGTAGGAATGGCCTCGGCGACCGCCGACCTCCAGCGCGACCTCGGCGGGGCGATCATGCAGTCGATCCTCGGCGCCTTCCTGACCGCCGGCTACGCGGCCTCCTTCTCGAACCTGATCGCATCGAGTCCGAATGCCGACAAGGTCAGCACCGACGTCCAGAGCGAGCTGACCAAGTCATTCTCCTCAGCCGCCCAGACCGCCGAGCAGTACCCGACCTACACCGACCAGATCATCGAGGCGGCCAAGCAGTCCTTCCTCAAAGGGGATGACCTTGCCTTCCTCGCCGGCGCGATCGCGATCATCCTCGGAGCAATCGTGATCCGCTCCTTCTTCCCCAACCGGGAGGAAGAAGACGAGTTGATCGCCGCCTACGCGAAGCAGGACTCCGCCGCTGGCTAAGGTGGGAAGGGTGAGTGACTTCATCTTCACGATGCGGGAGGTCTCCAGGGTCCACCCTCCCGACAAGGAGGTGTTGAGCGACATCTCGCTCAACTTCCTGCCCGGGGCAAAGATCGGGGTCCTGGGTTACAACGGGGCCGGCAAATCGACCCTGCTCCGGATCATGGCCGGCCGGGACACCGAGTTCCGTGGCGAAGCCCAGCTGAAGGACGGGGCCACGGTCGGCCTGCTCGAGCAGGAGCCCCAGCTCGACGAATCTAGGGACGTTCGCGGAAACGTCGAGGACGGGGTGCGCGAGACCAGGGACCTGCTCGACCGCTTCAACGAGATCGCGGCCGACTACTCGGACGACAACGCCGACGAGTTCGCCCGGCTCCAGGCGAAGATCGACGCGACCGACGCCTGGAACCTCGACACCACCCTCGATACGGCGATGGACGCCCTGCGGCTGCCACCCGGTGATGCCGACGTATCGACCCTTTCCGGTGGTGAGCGCCGCCGGGTCGCACTTTGCCGCCTGCTGCTCTCGGCCCCCGACCTGCTGCTGCTCGACGAGCCGACCAACCACCTCGACGCCGAGTCGGTCGCCTGGCTCGAGAAGTACCTGGAGGAATACCCCGGCACGGTCGTCGCCGTAACCCACGACCGGTACTTCCTCGACAACGTCGCCGGCTGGATCCTCGAGCTCGACCGGGGCCGAGGCATCCCGTTCGAAGGCAACTACTCGGCCTGGCTCGAACAGAAGCAGGCTCGGCTCGCCCAGGAGGAGAAGGAGGAGAGCGCCCGGGCGAAGACGATCGCCTCGGAGCTCGAGTGGGTCCGGGAGAACCCGAAGGGCCGGCGGAAGAAGTCGAAAGCCCGGCTTGCCCGCTACGAGGAGCTCCTCGCTGAAGAAAAGAACGTCCGGCTCGACCAGGTCCAGATCCACATCCCGGCCGGCCCCCGGCTGGGCGATCTGGTGATCGAGGCCGACGGACTGAAGAAGGGCTTCGACGAGAAGCTGCTGGTCGAGGACCTCTCCTTCTCGCTGCCGCCCGCCGGGATAGTCGGGGTAATCGGGCCGAACGGTGCCGGAAAGACGACCCTCTTCCGGATGGTGGTCGGCGAGGAACAGCCCGACGATGGCTCGCTCCGGCTCGGCGAGACGGTCGAGCTCGCCTACGTCGATCAGTCGCGCGATGCCCTCGATCCCGAGAAGACCGTCTGGGAAGAAATCTCGGGGGGCGAGGAGGAGATCGAAGTCGGCGAGCGCCGGATGAACTCCCGCGCTTACGTCGCCGGGTTCAACTTCAAGGGCTCAGACCAGCAGCGAAAGGTCGGCGCCCTCTCCGGCGGCGAGCGAAACCGGGTCCACCTGGCGAAGCTGCTTCGCTCGGGGGGCAACCTGCTGCTGCTCGACGAGCCGACCAACGACCTCGACGTCGACACGCTCAGGGCCCTAGAGGAGGCGCTGCTCGCCTTCCCCGGCTGCGCCGTGGTGATCTCCCACGACCGCTGGTTCCTCGACCGGGTCGCGACCCACATCCTCGCCTTCGAAGGCGACTCCCAGGTCGTCTGGTTCGAGGGGAACCTAGAGGCCTACGAGGAGAACCGCCGCAACCGCCTCGGTGCCGAGGCCGAGCGGCCCCACCGGATCACCTACCGCAAGCTCGTCCGGGACTGAACCCGAGCCGCGCTACTTGACCCGGACCGGCTTCGAGGCGTCCGAGTAGCCGGTCGTCCTCAGCGGATAGGTCGCCTGATTGGTCGTTGGGTCGCGGTACTCGACCTTGGTCTTGCTCCGGACCGCGTAGATCCACCTGCCGCGCGACTGGCCCGTGAGGGTCACCTTCTGGCCCTTGACCTTCGCCTTGACGGTCTTCCACTTCGGCTTGCCGCCGGACTTCGACCTGACGACCTCGAAGATCGTCCGGGGGGCGGTGGTGCCAAACCAGGAGAGCTTGACGATGCCCTTGCCGGAGGCTCGGGCAACCGGCTTCCCAGGGTTCAGTTCCGCATACTGGCGGGCGATCTCCTTGAGCCGAGCGGCATCTTCCTTGAGCAGGAAGCCCTGCTTGACCAGGCCGTCGGCGACCTTCCCCGAGTCGGTCACGAACTTCCGGAGGTTGCCGTGCAGGTCTTCGACCTCTGAGGCCGGGAAGGCCGTGTAGGAACCGAGCAGGCCGCAGAAGTTCGAGAGCAGGTCGGTGCCTACGGCCGAATTGACCCCCGTGTTGACCCCGGTCGGGACCTCGACTTCCGGGAGGCGGATCCCTCCCTGGGCGATTCCCTTGGCATCCCGGACGAGTGAGCTGCCCGAGTACTCCATCGATGGGCCCGGAACCGGGGCTGTACCTCCCTTGCTCCAGCTGACCAGTTCGGCAATCGCCTTGTTCTGGGTGAAGGGCCACTGGACGAGCGAGAGCGGGTAGGCGGAGCACTTCACTCCCAGGGGTGCCCGGTCGCGTGTGACGACATCGTTGAAGTTGTTGAAAGCGAGCCTCGGCAGGTGCGATCCACCGGCGACCTCCCACTTGCGGAACGAAGGACCATCCGGATCGGTAACCGGACCCCTGGCGGTCTCGGTCTCGGAGAGGATCCTGACCGCCTTCTCGGGGCGGTCGCTCCTCAGCTTCGGATTGGTGCAGACGGTCAACAGGTAGCCGTCGACGATCTGGTGGAGAGGCTCGACCCGGTTGTAGTGGTTTCCGAGGCGACCACAGGACTGCGACTCGCCGGAAGCGATCACGGTCTTCGGTGCGGACAGGTTGCCGAGGGGGTTCGAGCCCTCGCCCTGCCCGCGGACCGCCTTCAGCGCCGATGAGTAGATGTCATAGGAGAGGGCATCGTTTGTGAAGGCCCCACCTCCATCTACGTTGAGGCCCTGGTACCGGGCCGGGTTGAATGATCCGATGCCAAGGGCCGGGATCGAGTTGCAGCAGAGGGTCGATACTCCCTGCGACTGGGCCGAGATGCCGACGAAGGCGTAGCCGTTCTTCAGCAGGTAGTAGGGGTCGCCGAACCAGTTGGCCTCGAGGTCGTAGAGGGCGGTGACGTTCATCCACTCGGCGATTACGACCCCATTGAAGTCCTTCGCCTTGGCCGGTCGCCGGACGATCATCCTCGTCTTGAAGTTGTAACCGCCATCCTCGACCCGGGTTGCCGTCTGGTCGACCGGAGACCCGGGGGCGGTGGGCCAGTTGTACTGGTAGGCACGCCCCGTGTAGAGGAACTCCTGCTCGACGTAGCCGTACTTCTTGAGGTCGATGTCGGTGGCCAGGAAGGGATAGGACGTCTTGGTGACCGGTAGTGGGCCCGAGACGGTCGGGGTGGGCACGCTTTCGTAGGCAGCCTGGGAGCTGCCGGCGAACAGCAGAAGCACCGCCGGGGCGACGACTGCACCGATGATCGACCTGCGGGCACATCCCTTCGACATCCTGACTCCTCCTCGATCCCTTTTCCTTGAAGACAGGGGGCCGTCCCGCGCTCACCGGACGATCTCCCGATGACTGGAACATTACAGCCAGCGGGAAGTTTCGCCAGGAGCCACCACTAGCTGTCTGGGGCCCGCCAGCCGTCCGCCCGCAGGGGCATGATCGCCACGTGATCTGCCCGATGACAGGTGGCGAGCACCGCCTCTTCTGGATGCGCTCGGCCTGGTGGTGCGAGGACTGCAGGCAGAAGGTCGAGTCCTGCTGCGAGGGAGGAGGCTGCCCGTCGGTCGTCGAGGTGGGTCGATCGGGAAGGGCTGACGGGGACCGGCCCAAGGGGCCGTCACTAGACTCGCCCGGGTGGAGCTCGCAGGGAGACAGCGCGGCCCGATAGCCGTCTACGGGGCGACCGGCTTCACCGGTCGGCTGGTCAGCCAGGAGCTCGTCCGCTCCGGTGCCGACTTCATCCTCTCCGGGCGGAGCCAGGAGAAACTCGATGCGTTGGCCCGGTCGCTCGATCCTTCCCCCCCGACCAGGGCCGTGACGGTCGACGATGGTGCCGGCCTGAGAGACCTGCTCGACGACTGCTCGACGGTGATCGCCTGCGCCGGCCCCTTCACCCTCCACGGCGAACCGGTCCTCGAGGCAGCGGTCGCCACCGGGACCGACTACCTCGACACGACCGGCGAGCAGCCCTTCATCCGCCTTGCCTACGACACCTACGGACCGCGGGCCGCTCGCGGGAACACGGCGGTGATCCCGGGGATGGGCTTCGACTACGTACCCGGCGACATGATTGCTTCGCTGACCGCGTCCGGGCTTGGCCGACTCGACACCGTCCGGCTCGCCTATGCGACCTCCTTCCAGATGACCCGCGGAACGATGCTCTCGGCCCTCGAGATGATCAAGGGCGGCGACCTGCAGTGGAAGGACAGCCGACTTGTGCCAGCCCCACAGAGCATCAGTCGGGGCCAGTTCGACTTCGGGCCGCCGCTCGGGGAACAGGCGATGACCCGCTATCCGGCCGGGGAGCAGATCATGCTCCCCCGCCATCTCGACGTCCGAACGATCGAGACGATGCTGAGTGCCGGCTCGATCGCGCCCGGCCCGCTGACCGACCTGACCCCGATGATCGCCCGCCCGGCCGGCCTGCTGATGAGGACCCCGGCCAAAAAGCTCGCCGGCACATTGATCTCCCGACTTCCGGAGGGCCCGAACGAGGAGGAGCGGGCTGAAGCGAGGTTCACGATCGCCTGCGAGGTCCGGACGGCCGACGGGACGATCCGAAGTGGCCGAATCACCGGCCGGGACGTCTACGGGATCACCGCCGCCCTGATCGTCAAGGGGGCGATCGCCTCGGCCTGTGGGGATATCGAGCCTTCGGGCGGGCTGGCCCCTTCCCAGGCCTTCGACCCGAACCTCTTCCTCGATGGATTCGGTGACTTCATGCTCGAGTGGTCGGTCGACCCGAGCCGGTAGCCGCCGACTAGCCGGAGCGCCGGATCGGACTCTTGCCGACCGGACCGAACTCCGGAGCATCCGGGGGCAACTCCGCCACCTTCTTCCCGTAGAGGACCGAAAGCGGTCCGGCGGAGATCCCGTGGAGGAAGACGCTCAGCAGGACGGTCACCGTGGTCGCCGCGATCGCCACGTCGAGGGCCGGGAGGTTGGGCTCCTCCGAGATCACGACTAGGAGCAGGATGATCGAGCCGAGGCCCCGCGGTCCGAACCAGCCGATGAAAGCGATCGATGCCCGGCTGAGACCCGTGCCCGAGAGGGCGATCGCCACCGGTCCCATCCGCATCAGGGTGAGGGCGAGGATCCCGAAGGCGACGATTCCGAAATCGAGTGGGGCGAGGTAGCCGATCGCAGCCGTCCCGAACACGAAGAAGACGATCAGGCTGAGCAGCTGGCCCTCGCGGTCGGCGAAATCGAGGATCGGTCCGCCGAATGAGGGCTGGAACCTGGCGACGGCGAGGCCGGCGACGAAGGCCGCGATGAAACCGTTGCCGTCGATTCCCGTGGCGACGGCCCAGGCCCCGATCGCGAGTGCGACCATCGCGAGACGCTGGAAGGTCCAGGTCATCGCCCCCCTCTTGATCGCCTGACTGACCAGCCAACCCCCACCCCAGCCGATCACCAGACCGGCAAGGACTCCGAAGCCGATCTGTTCGACGGCGAAGATCACCGTGTCGGTCGCCCGAACCGAGACCTCCTCGAGAGCCAGACCGATGAAGACGAGCAGGAAGGGAATCGAGAGGCCGTCGTTCAGTCCGGACTCGAGGTTGAGCGTCTCCCGGATCTTCTCGGGGACGAGCTTGCTGGTCACCACCGGATGTCCGAGAGCGGCGTCGGTCGGGGCGAGGATCGCCGCCACTATCGCCCCCTCCCAGAAATCCATCCCGACCAGGAGGACGGCCGCAGCTGCGACTCCGACCGCGATCGTCAGGGGCATGGCGATGACCAGAAGGCGCCCGGCCAGGGCGCTGTCACCCCTCAGGCCGCTCACGTTGCTGCGTGAGGCGTCGGAGAAGAGGACGATCACCAGGGTCAGCTCGGCGACGACCAGACCGACCTCGCTGATCGGGTTGAGTTCGGCCAGGCCGAGGATCGAGGTACCGAAGAGGATCCCGGCCGCGACGAAGAACATCGGGGCCGAGACGTTCACCTTGAGCAGGCTTCGCGAGACCAGCCCGTAGAAAAAAACGACCCCGGCGATGATCGCGATCTCGATCAAGCTCGGTCTCCCCTCAGTTCCATCGGCCTGATCTTCTCACCGTCGG
>JBJTBP010000089.1:0-29074 GCA_046091385.1 Solirubrobacterales bacterium
CGAGAGACCCCTGGCGGAAATCATCTCCCGGGTCAGGTCGAAGGGAAAGCCGTAGGTGTCGTGGAGCAGGAAGGCGTCGTCGGCGCTGATCCAGGAGTTGCCCTGATCGAGTGCCCGCTCGACCACCTGATCGAGCAGTTCGGTGCCACGGTCGAGGGTCTTGCCAAAGGCCTCCCCCTCCGAGCGCACCCACTTGGTGACCCGCTCTCGCTGGTCGACGACGAGGGGATGTGCCGGTCCCATCATCTCGATCGTCCGGTCGGTGAAGCGTTCGAGCCAATCGCCCTCCAGGCCGAGGGTCCTCCCCTGCTGGATAGCCCGCCGCATGACCCGCCGCAGGACGTAACCCCGTTCCTCGTTCGAGGGGACCACGCCCGCAGCGAGGAGGAAGGTCATCCCCCGCGAGTGGTCGGCGATGATCCGCATCGCCCTGGTTGCCTCCTCCGAATCCTCGAATCCGATCCCGCTCATCTCGACCGCCAGGTCGACCAGCGGGGAAAAGAGGTCGGTCTGGAACACGGATGGCACGTCCTGGAGGACGGCAGCCATTCGCTCCAGGCCCATGCCGGTGTCGATGTTTCGCCGCGGGAGGGGTTCGACAGACCCGTCTTCCTTCAGGTCATAGGTCATGAAGACGTGGTTCCAGTACTCGAGGAACCGATCGGTGTCATCCCCGGGACGAAGATCGTCGGAGCCGAATTCGGAGCCGCGGTCGAGGTACATCTCCGAGCAGGGACCGCTCGGTCCGGTCGGGCCGGCCTGCCAGAAGTTCTCCTCGCGGGAGAGCCGTACGATCCGCTCGTCCGGGAGGCCCAGCTCCCGCCAGATCGCGATCGATTCCTCGTCCGGGCCGATGCCCAGCTCCTCGTCGCCACCGAACACAGTGACCCAGATCAGGGACGGATCGATCCCGAACCCCTCGACCGATAGCTCCCAGCCGAAGGGGATCGATTCCTCCTTGAAGTAGTCCCCGAAGCTGAAGTTTCCGAGCATCTCGAAGAAGGTGAGGTGGCGCATCGTCTTGCCGACCTCTTCGATGTCGGGCGTCCTGAAGCAGGCCTGGGAAGAGGTGAGCCGGGTTGCGGGGGGATTCTCGGTCCCGAGGAAGTAGGGCTTGAAGGGCTGCATCCCGGCGACCGTCAACATCGTCGAGGAGTCCTCGGGTGGCGGGATCAGCGAGGCAGAGGGCATCCGGCGGTGGTCCCGCTCCTCGAAGAAGGCAAGGAAGGTCTCCCGTATCGAGTCGGCTTCCATCCCGGTCGAGCCTATTCGATAGTCCCGTGGCCAACGATCGCAGAACCGCGCATCAGGACTGCGGTCTGGCCGGGGGCCGGCCCGGCGAAGGCCTGCTCAAGCTGGACCTCCAGCCGGTCGTGCCGGCCCCGTCCGGCCGAGACCGTCGCCCCCACCGGTTCGGAGCGATAGCGGAGCCGTACCCGGTCGACGCTCGATCCCTCCCGGAGCAGGGTCGCATCCCGGAGCTCGACCCGGTCGGTGAGGAGCTGGTTCCGGGACCCGATCGTCACCGTGTTGGTCGCTGGATCGAGCCCGGTGACGTAACGGGGCTCTCCCATCGCGACACCGATGCCCCTCCGCTGACCAACCGTGAACAGGTGGTGGCCCTGGTGGGATCCGACCTCGACCCCTTCCGAGTCGAGGATCGGACCGGGGCGCCGCGAGAGTCCCCCCTGGCGCTCGAGGAACGCATCCTTGTTCGTCCCGGCGAGGAAACAGAGATCCTGGCTCTCGGGCTTTCGCGCCACCGGAAGGCCGTTTTCCTCGGCGACCCGTCGGACCTCCACCTTGGTCGTCCGGGCGAGTGGGAAGTCGAGCCTTGCCGCGGTCGAAGGCGAAAGGCCGGCCAGCATGTAGCTCTGGTCCTTGTCGGGATCGCCCGCCTCGGCGAGCAGCGGCCCCTCCCCGTCATCGGTCAGGGTTGCGTAGTGGCCGGTGGCAAGACGGCCGGCGCCGAGGCGCTCGGCCAGCTCCACCATCGCATCGATACGGACTGAGCCGTTGCAGGCGATGCAGGGGTTGGGGGTGGTGCCGGACCGGTAACCGTCGAGGAAGCGCGCGACGACCTCAGAGCGAAACGACTCCTCGAGGTCGAGCGTGAAATGAGGTATTCCGAGCGAGTGGGCGAGCGAGCGAGCCGAGAGGACTGCCTCCGGTGAGCAGCACGCCTTGGTCCCGTCGGTCTGGGGGTCGGCCCAGAGCTTGACCGTTATCGCCACCGGCTCCCCGCCACCGTCCCGGAGCATCAAGGCCGCCACGGCGCTGTCGACCCCACCCGAGAGGGCGACGCCGACCCGGCCCGGTGAGGGCTCGGCCAGCGGAACGCCGGCCGATACGATCGAGGTAAGGGCGCGGTGCAGTGCGTCACAGGCCAGCACGGTCGCGTGCCTCGTCCCGTTGCCCGTGGAGCCGAGCGTCCGCTCCAGGACTTCCGGACCCAACCTTGCCGCCTCGAGGAAGGTCCCTCCCTCGACGATCTCTGCCAGGGCCGCTGTGGACGCCCTCGCCGCGGTGCAGCCTTCGGCCTCCCAGGTCACCCGGGCCACCTCGAACCCGTCCCCCGGGAGAAGGGAGACCCGGATCAGGTCCCCGCAGGCGGAGCCCCCGGCCGCCCCCGAGAACGATCCCTCGGGTGGTTCGGCCCGACGGGAGGCGTCCTCCAGGAACTCCCGGTACTGATCGCCGGCGAGTGGCACGGTCTGGTGGTCGAAACGACTCACCCCCAAAGGGTAAAGCGGTAGCCTCGGCGCGAGGGTCGATGGGCTGGAACGAGGCGGACATCCCCGATGCGAACGGCCGAGCGGCTCTGGAACGAGTCCGAGCGACTGACCGGCGTCTCCTACGGACTGCCGGCCTGAGGTCCGGGAAAAAGTCGGGTCCCGACCCGCCGTCGCCGCCTCCGGCATTGATCCCTTGTTGTAAAGGTGGGTGCCTACCCCCGGCCCTCCACGGACCGGGGAGGTTCGGCTCCCATGCCGTTGATGTTGGGTCAATTTATGAGGCGGACGTCGAACGGATCCGGACCCGGCGGTCACCGTAGCACCGCGCTGCCCCCAGCGAACGAACCGCTGATCAGTCCAGGTCGAGGCCGGAGAGGATCTCCTCGGCCTCCGACCGCTTACCGGGGGGAACCTGGAGCTGCAGGTCACCTCGACCGAACTCGTCCGGCTCCCAGTCCGCGGTAAGCACTGCATCCAGGCCGGCTTCGCGGAGGTGCTGGGCGAAGGCCATTCCGGTTTCGACGTCTTCGAACCCGGACACGGGCTCCCAGTCGTCAAAACGGGGGTCGCCGACGTGGACCTTCGGATCCCCCCGGGAGAAGAGTCGCCTGAAGGGACCCATCCGGCTCAGCCGTCGGAGGACTTAGCCCTGGCAGCGCCACCGCGGGTGAGCCCGAGCTCCTTGAGCTGGGGTTCCTCGACCGGCGACGGGGCCCCGGTCAGTGGATCGTTGCCGGAGGCGGTCTGGGGGAAGGCGATCACGTCCCTGATCGAGTCGAAACCGGCCAGCAAGGCGGCAAACCGATCGACCCCGTAGGCGATCCCGCCGTGGGGTGGCGCGCCGTAGCGCAGGGCCTCGAGCAGGAACCCAAACCGATCGGCCGCCTCCTGCTCGTCGATTCCGATGATCCCGAAGACTTTCTTCTGGAGGTCGGGGTCGGAGATCCTGATCGAGCCTCCGCCGAGCTCCACCCCATTCCAGACCAGGTCGTAGGCGAGTGCCCGGGCCGAACCGGGATCGTCGGGGTCGACCTCGCCCGCCGGCGAGGTAAAGGGATGGTGGAGCGCGATCCACCTATCGGACCGCTCGTCCCTTTCGAACATTGGCCAGTCGACGACCCAGACCAGGGAATCCCCGGTCTCCGGGATCAGATCCCACCTCTCGGCGAGCCTGGTGCGAAGGCCACCGAGGATCCCGGCAGCGACCGCCGGGCTGTCGGCCGCGACCAGCATCAGGTCACCCTCGGAGGCACCGAGCGCCTCGTTCAGTCCGGCCTGCTCGTCGGCCGAGAGGAACTTGGCGATCGGGGCGCGCCAGCCGCCGTCCTCGCAGTAAGCCCAGACCAGGCCCTTCGCCCCCAGCTCCTTCGCCTCCTCGATCAGCCCGTCGAGCTGGGCCCTCGGCAGGTCCCGCGGTCCGAAGTTGATCCCGACCACGGCCCCGCCGCCGTCGATCACCCCGCCGAAAGCCTTGAACTCGGTCCCCCGCAACACCTCGGTCAGGTCGACCACCTCATGCCCGAACCGCATGTCCGGTCGATCGGTGCCGAATCGGGCGATCGCCTCGTCGTGGGAGATCCGTGGGAACGGAATCTCGACCTCGACGCCCATCCCGGACAACACATGGGCCATCAGTCGTTCATTCAGGCCGATCACGTCCTCGATCCCGACGAAGGACATCTCGATGTCGAGCTGGGTGAAGTCCGGCTGGCGGTCGGCCCGCAAGTCCTCGTCCCTGAAGCATCGGGCGATCTGGAAGTAGCGCTCGAAGCCGGCCACCATCAGCATCTGCTTGAAGAGCTGCGGCGACTGCGGGAGGGCGAAGAAAGACCCCTGGTGCAGCCTGCTCGGAACGAGGAAGTCCCGGGCACCCTCGGGAGTCGACCGGGTCAGCACCGGAGTCTCGATTTCGAGGAAACCCTCGCCGTCGAGGAAACTCCTCATCTCGGTGACCAGCCGGTGGCGGATCTCGATCGCCTCCTGCATCACGGGCCTCCTCAGGTCGAGGTAGCGATGACGGAGCCTCGCCTCCTCGCCGACCTCCGACCTGAACTCCTCGATCTCGAAGGGTGGTGTCTCCGCCTCGGAAAGGATTCGGGCTTCGGTCACCCGGAGCTCGAACTCACCGGTGTCGATCTCTGGGTTGACCGTCTCGGGATCGCGCCTGACCACCTCGCCCTCCGCCGAGAGGACCCATTCGGGACGAAGCGCGTGACCGAGATCGAAGTACTCCGAAGACTCCGCCGGGTCGAAGACGAGTTGGACGATCCCGGTCCTGTCCCTCAAGTCGATGAAGACGAGGCCGCCGTGGTCCCGCCTCCGGTTGACCCACCCGGCGACCCGAACCTTCTGGCCGACCAGCTCGTCGAGGACCTGTCCGCACCAGGTGTCCCGGTAATCGTTCTCGGGCAGGAATGGAGCTCGGTCGGCCATCGCGTGAGTCTTTCAGGAATGACCTGACCGAATGGCCGGCGAGTCGGCTCAGTCCGCGACTATCGAGCCGAGCTCGCCCAGGTCGGCCGCGCGCTGATCCCCGGTCTCCATCTCCTTCAGCTCGACCGAGCCATCGGCGGCCAGGATCGCGGTCCAGCGCGCCCCCGCCCGATCGGCCTGCTTGAGCTGCCCCTTCAGGTTCCGCTCGGCCAGGTCGAAGCCGACCGAGATCCCCTCGTCCCGCAGTTCACGGGCGAGTCCGGGAATCCGGCCTGCGACCGACTCCTCGGTCCAGGCGAGGTAGAGATCCAGTTCGAGGGCCTCGGTCTCTCGGTCGAGCGCCAGGAGGATCCGTTCGACCCCGGCCGCCCAGCCGATCGCCGGGGTGTCCGGGCCCCCGAGCCTGGCGATCAACCCGTCATAGCGACCGCCGCCACCGATCTCAGACTGGGCACCGAGCTGATCGCAGGTGAAGGAGAAGACGGTCCGCCCGTAGTAGTCGAGCCCCCTGACCAGGGTCGGATCGATCGTGTAGCCGACGCCCGCTCTGTCGAGCAGCTCGAGGACCCGCTCGAAATGCTCCCGGTCTTCGCCGTCGAGCCGATCGAGGAGGAGCGGCGCCTCTTCCATCACGCGGGAAGTGCCCTCGTCATCGGAGTCGAATGCCCTGAGCGGGTTGCTGGCAATCCGGTCCCTGACCTCATCGGAGAGCTCGGACTCCCTCGACTCGAGATAGGAGGTCAGCTCCGAGAGGTATTCCTGACGGGCTTCAGGGGAACCGAGGCTCCCCAGGTGGAGCTCCAGATCGGGGACTTCCAGCTCGGCGAGGAAAGCATCCAGGAGGCAAATCACCTCGGCGTCGGCCAGGGGCGAGTCCGACCCGATCACCTCGATGCCGACCTGGTGAAACTGCCGGAACCGACCGGCCTGGGGCCGCTCGTGACGGAAGAAGGATCCCTCGTAGGCAAGCTTTACCGGCTGGGGCAGCTTGTTCATTCCGTGCTCGATGTAGGCCCGACAGATCGGGGCAGTTCCCTCGGGCCTCAGGGTGAGGCTCCTGCCCCCCTTGTCCTCGAAGGTGAACATCTCCTTCCGGACGATGTCGGTCGAGTCGCCCACGCCCCGCTGGAACAGGGCTGTGTCCTCGAAGGCGGGGGTCTCGATCGACCGGAACCCGGCCCGGGCGGAAATCGTCCGGAAGGTTTCGACCACGAAGCGGTGGGCTTCTTCATTTCCGGGCAGCAGGTCGGCCGTCCCCCGGGGTGCCTGGAACTCGCCGGCCATCGTCAGGTTCCGATCCCGGCAAGAAAGGGATTCCCGGCGAGCTCGGCCCCGATCGTGGTCACGCCCATGTGGCCGGGGTAGACGGTCGTCTCGGGGGGGTGGGACTCGACCAGCAGCTTGAGCGAGCCGAGCAGGGTCTCCCAGTCGCCTCCGGGCAGGTCCACCCTGCCGACCGATCCCTGGAAGAGCACATCGCCCGAGAAGACGACACCGAACTCGGGCAGCGAGTAGGTGACGTGGCCGGGGCTGTGTCCCGGGGTGTGGATCACGTCGAACTCGAGACCGGCCAGCTCGAGCTTCTCTCCGCCGGTGACCGTCTCCTCGGCCTCCCAGCTCTCGAACGGTCCGAATCCGGGCCAGGGGACGTAGGTCATGATGTCGGCGAGGACCCCGACCTCGATCTCCGGGCAGTAGACCGGGGCTCCGGTGGCCTGGGCGATCGGGGCGACGGCGCCGATGTGGTCGAAGTGGCAGTGGGTGAGGAGGATCGCGTCCAGCGTCAGGTCACGTTCGGCGAGCGGCGCCATCAGACGGTCCGGTTCATCCCCGGGATCGATCATCACCGCCCGGTCCGAGCCGTCCTTCCAGACGGTGAAGGAGTTCTCTGCGACCTGACCGACGGTCGTCCCGACCACCTCCAGCCCGGAGTCGGTCACTGCTTCCTGCCGGACCTGATCCTCGCCCGCTCCCTCCGGCGCCACATGAAGGTGTCCATGTAATAGCCGGCCGGTATGTAGAAGACGAGCATGAAGAGGGCGAGGCCGACCGCCTCGGTGAGGGGCCGCCCGAACAGGACGATCAGGAGGACCATGAAGACGACGGCGGCGATCAGCCCCCGGATCGTCGCCGACTTCCAGGTGGGCGGACGATCGAGCCTCGTCCCGGGCTTCCGCTTGGATCCCGAGCGAGCCTGGCTCTTCGCCTCGGCCCTCGACTTCGGCCTGCTGCGCCGCTTGGTGTCGATCTGGCCGGCCTGGGTGCCGCGCCGCTTCTTCCTGCGCTTCTTCCTGGTCTGCGCCATTGCCTGAAATCTATCCGGAGAAGCCACTCACGCGGGGTTGGTGGGTCCTTCCCCCTTGTGAGCGAGCCGGCGTTCGATCACCTTGAGGTCGGGATCGAACTCCCGAATGGGCACCGTGTCGGGATAGTCGAGCAGGGCGGCTTCGGGTGTCAGGCCGATCAGCTCGGCCTCGACCGCGACCCCTCCCCCGGTCCGTGCCCGCTCGGCGACCAGTTGGGCGATCTCCCCGAGCGAGCCCTCCGAAGGCTCGCCGACGTTCATCGAGACCTGGCCCCTTCCGGTCGAGAGTTCGAGACCGATCGCCCGCAAGCCCCTCGGTCCACCGCCAGACTCACGAAGTCCCGCAGCAATCCTCTCTGCCAGCCCCGGCTCGCCGCCCTCGAGCTCGCTGTTGAAGGCGACGAGCGGCGATCGGGCCGTGACCAGGGTCGCCCCCATCACCGGGTGGGGCAGGTCCGGCCCGAAGTCGGAGGGGAGCTCCCCGGTCTCCATTCGTCTGCCGAGCTCATCGGGGCCTCCCCTCCGAAACCAGGCCCTCTCGGCCCGCTCCGGGGAGGAGGCGAGATCGCCGTAGAGGAAGACCGGGATCCCCGCCTCGCCGAGCCTCTCGGCCACCAGCATGGCCGCTGCCTGGGCCTCCCCCTTCGTCTCGGGCTCGAGCCAGACGAAGGGGGCCACGTCGAGCAGCCCTACGGTCGGGTGGATTCCTTCCCACTCGCCAATGCCTGCTCCTCCGGATAGGGCTGCCGCGATGGTTGCCACCGCGTTGGCCGTCTGGGGACCCTCCCCGGCCAGGCTGAAGACGGACCGGTTGTGGTCGAGGTCAGAGCTCCAGTCGAGCAGTTCGACCGGACCGGCTTCCACTGCTTCGACCAGGCGACCCAACCGACCGAAGTCACGCCCCTCGGCAATGTTGGGGACGGCGAGGATCACGAGCCGACCAGCAGGCGGCCCTCGAGCGTAATCGGGAGGTCGTCGACCGTCACCTCCGGTCGGAGTGAGACGACGTCGAGGTGGACCGGGACCTGGACTGATCCCCCGATCGCTGCCGAGGCACCGAATGCATCATGGGCGGTGCCGAGGATCTTCTCGTCCTCGAGCACGTTCCCGGTCAAGGTCGCCCGTGCATTGGTCCCGATCCCCAGCTCGGCGATCGTCGTCCCCGACTCCGAAGCCCTCTTCCGGGCATCCGTATGGGAAAGGGACTGCACGGTCGGGGCGACGACGACATCGGCGTCGATCATCGCGGCCGCGACCTGACCTGAGTCCATCCAGAGAAAACGGCCGGACCCACCGCTTGGTGGATCCGGCCGGAGACGGTGAATCCGTCGGGACCTGGATCAGCCGCCGTACTCCTTCTCGTACTTCTCGCCGATCGCTTCGCCCTTCTTGCGCCAGTACTCGCCTTCCTTCTCGCCCTTCTTGCGCCAGTACTCGCCTTCCTTCTCGCCCTGGTTCTGCCAGTTGTTGCCCTGGTTGTTGTTGTTCTGATTGTTGTTCTGCTGCTGCTGACCCATCTGCTCGCCCATCTGCTGGGCCTGCTCGCCCATCTGTTCACCCTGCTGCTGGGCCTGCTGACCGATCTGCTCGCCCTGCTGGGCCTCCTGGCTCCCGTCGTTGCCACTGCAGGCGGCGAGCCCGCTCGCGGCCGGCACGATTGCCAGGCCGAGCAGCAGCCGGAGGTTGGTCGTCTTTCCTTCTGTCATTGGTTGTTCCTCTTCCCGAGCGCCTGGCCTCTGGCCACGCCCATTGTCGTAAAGCACTTTTCAATCCCTTCGTAGTCCCGAAAACAGCCGTGGCTGCCGGAGGGCAATCGGAACCCTACCCGGGCGGTGCGGGGACCAGGGCCAACTGATCGAACTGAACGCCAGCACCGCCTGGAGGTATCAGTCGTCGTTTTCGTCTTCGCGCTCGTCGCGCCGGTCGTCCTGGCGGTCCTTCCGCTCGTCGCGGCGGTCCTCAGCACGGTCCCGCCGGTCCTCACGGCGATCCTCACGGCGGTCCTCCGCGTCTTCTCGGCGGTCTTCTGCGTCCTCCTGGCGATCTTCCTCGTCCTCGCCCATCTGCTCGCCCTGCTGCTGGGCCTCTTCGCCGATCTGCTCACCCTGCTGCTGGGCCTGTTCGCCGATCTGCTCGCCCTGTTGGGCTTCCTGGCTTCCGTCGTTGCCACCGCAGGCGGCAAGGCCGATCGCGACCGGCACGATCGCCAGGCCGAGCAGCCAACGGAGCTTCGTTGTTCCTTCAGTCATTCGTTTTCGTCCTCTTCCTGGCGCATAGGCAAAGGCCAACGCCCGTCGTTTTGAACCCCAATCCCGCACCCGGAAGGGCCGGCGCCTGGCCGAACACCTAAAAATGCGGAGCACAATCCTAACCGCAGGCTGAGACGTCGGGGGTTCGGCGAAGTCGAGGAGCGGGAGAAGTAGGGGGCCCTCCGACGGCTAGAATCGGCGATCCCGCCGGGGTAGCTCAGCTGGTTAGAGCAGCGGAATCATAATCCGCGTGTCGGGGGTTCGAGTCCCTCCCCCGGTATCTAGCTCGGCTGGACTGACCGCTACATCAGTCGCCTGTTATCCATTTGAGGGTGACTCCCAGCGTGGGCAAACCAAAGGCCCCGGGTCATCCCAGGGCCTTTGGTTCACCGCCATCTTTTTGTCGGGCTTCGCCTAACGAACCTCGAGCGGCCCCACGAAGTCGTAGGGCGTCGGGGTGGTCACGGCCGCCAGCCCGAGGAGGCTGCCGGTAAAGGTCGGGTCATCAACCTCGCAGGCCCCCGTCTGGAAATTCAGGGCGTAGGTGGTTATCGCGGCAGCTACTTGCTGGGCCTGACCACTTCCGGTCCACACCCGTGGCACCCCGAGATCGCCCAGCGCGTTTCCCGCTCGGAAAACGATCCGGGTCGACCCCTGGAGATTCTTCACATACCGGGCAACCACAGCCGTTGGTAAGGGGGTCGCGGAATCCAGACCGAGGTAGCCGGTCCCGGTGCAGGTGGCATCGGTGAAGTCCGGGCTGCCTAGGTTCTGCATGGTTCCGTCGCCAGCGCTGTAGAGGTACTGACCGCCGTCAGTACGCTTTACCGCGTAGAGCGGCCACGGATAAAACAACCCGGAACCGAGGAAGTCCCCGATGCGGGTCCCATCAGCGGCGTAGACCGAGGCGAGCTTGCTGGTCGCCGAATCGTTCCAGGTGACCTTCCTGTAGCCCTTCGGGCACTTCTTCTTCGCCTTCTTGCCGAAACGCATCTTCATCTCGCCAGTCTTCTTGTTGACGCAGGCGGTCAATGTCGCTGCGCCCGCTTTCTCGACGGACACCGCCATAGCGGCGACCGCAAGCGCGAGGATCAGCGCGGTACCGACCGCGATGATCGGGTTGAGTCGTACGGACATCTGGGAACCCCCTTCTTCGTGGATCTGCCGTCTTTGGTGAACAAACTCCTGAAACGGTAACCCCGCCGGACCTCCGGGGTTTCAGCGCTGTGCCTGGGCGGTACTCGAAACCGCCAACTGGAGCCGAACGCCGGCCCCAGGCGGCGATGGGGAACCGGAAGGCCCGCCGATCCTCGAAATCGGGCAGGGGCGATACCGTATGAATCAATGGCAAACGCTTCCGTGGGCCCAGCCACGGGACTGAACAAGGAGATTTCATGACCACGGCTACCCCGACCAAGCTCGACCGGACCAGGATCAAGGAGCTGACCCTCCGCGAGACCGAGACCCTGAACGAGCGGACGCAGAAGTCCGGCGAGATGTACGAGGAGGCCCGGAAGCACCTGGCGGGAGGGGTGGCAAGCTCCTACCAGCTGCGTGAGCCGTGGCCGATCTACATGGAGCGCGGTGCGGGACCACTGGTCTGGGACGTCGACGGCAACGAGATGTACGACTTCCACAACGGCTTCGGTTCGATGGTCCAGGGCCACGCCAACCCGGCGATCGGCAGGGCCGTCCAGGAGCGCTACGGCATGGGAACCCACTTCGCCGCCCCGACCGAAGATGCGATCGCGGTCGGCGACGACCTCGCTGCACGCTGGGGCCTGCCGAAGTGGCGCTACACGAACTCCGGCTCGGAGTCGACCATGGATGCGATCCGAATCGCCCGCGCCCACACCGGACGCGATGACGTGGTCAAGGTCTTCGGCTCTTACCACGGCCACCACGACACGGTGATGGTCTCGATCGGGGTCGAGTACGACCAGATCGGCGACCACGAGGACATGGCCTCTCTCCCCTACGGCGCCGGGATCCCCCAGGCGATCGTCGACCAGGTCGTCGCCGTGCCGTTCAACGATGCCGGTGCGATGGAACGGCGCCTGGTCCGGATGCGCGACGAAGGTCACCTGCCGGCCTGCGTGATCATGGAGGCGGCGATGATGAACCTCGGCGTAGTCCTGCCCGAGCCGGGTTACCTCGAGGAGGTCCGCCGGATCACCGCGGAGATGGGCGTCGTCCTGATCTTCGACGAGGTCAAGACGGGGATCACGATCGCCCCAGGTGGTGCGGTCGAGAAGTTCGGCGTCAAGCCGGATCTGGTCACCCTGGCCAAAGCCCTCGGGGGTGGCTTCCCGGTCGGGGCGATCGGGGGCACCGAAGAGGTGATGGCCTGCGTCGAGGACGGATCGGTCTACCAGGTCGGTACCTACAACGGGAACCCGCTCTGCATGGCAGCCGCCCGGGCCAACCTCGAAGAAGTGATGACCCCCGCGGCCTACGCCACGCTGGACCGGTTGAACGACCGGATCCTCGAGGGCTGCACCGAGGTGATCGAGAAGCACAGCCTCCCCGGCTACGCGGTCGGAATTGGGTCGAAGGGCTGCGTTACCTTCTCCCCGACCAAGGTCATCGACTACGAGACCTTCAAGGCGAACCAGGATGCCGAGCTCTGCGAGCTGGCCTGGCTGTTCAACATGAACCGCGGGATCTTCATGACCCCCGGTCGTGAGGAAGAGTGGACGCTCTCGGTCACCCACACCGACGAGGCGGTCGACCGCTACGTCGAGGTGTTCGAGGAGATGGCCTTCGAGCTGACCCGGCCGTAGGGGTCAGAAGACGAGGACCAGCAACCCGAGGACGAGCAGGATCACGAGGACCCCTGCGACGACCTTGACCACCGGGCCGGACATGAACAGATCCGGGCTTCCGGTCGCGTCGTTGTCGACGCCCAGTTCTCGCATCTCCTCGGCGATCTCTTCTTCCGTTTCGGGCGGCTTCTCCATCGGTCCACCCTATTGGCCGCCCGGCCCCGGTGTCGGCGAGGGGTCCGGCCGGAGGCCACGATGACTCCCGAGGGGCGATCGGACGCCACCGAAAAGGAAAGGCTCGACCGAAACCTCGAGGAGATGCTCAGGGAGCTCCGTCTGGCAATCCCGGGAGTCACGGTACTGCTCGGCTTCCTGCTCGCCCTCCCTTTCCAGACCAGGTTCGGCGAGGTGACCGACTTTCAGGAGGCCGTCTACTTCGCATGCCTCCTCCTGACCGCGGCTTCCGTCCTCTTGCTGATCGCCCCGACCGCCTACCACCGGCTCACCTTCAGGCACCAGATGAAGGCGCACCTCGTTCCGCTCGGCAACCGGCTGGCGATCCTCGGCCTGGTCGCCCTGGCGCTCTCGGTCACCGGGGTGGTGGTGCTGATCACCGACTTCCTCTATGGCGCCCTGACCACGGTGATCATCGGTGGAGCCTGCAGCCTACTTTTCGCGGTCCTCTGGTTCGCACTGCCTTTAGCGGCCCGAATCGAAGAGGAGTGAGGGGCGGGCCCTCGTTCAGGGCTCGATGATCGGAAACCAGGGGCTGAACTCGTCCAGCAGGTCGACCAGGCCCACGAACTCGGTCGCCCCTTCGACATCGCCCAGCTCGGCGGCCACCTCGTCGGTGCCGGTGATCCCGGCCGCGATCCGGTCTAGCAGGTCCCGGGTCACCTCCAGGTTCGGGACCGAACCGGATCCGAAAGCATCGGGCGACTGGTGGAGTACCCCGTTCGATAGCTCGAGCCGGACCTGCTCGCCGGTCTCCTCCACAGCGAGGTCGAGGACAAGATCCTTCCCCTCGGCCTCGCGACCGTTCAGGCGGATCGCAAAGAAGTCGAGCAGGGTGAACAGCGAAAGCGCCCTGATCGAATCGGGACTGGCCGAATCGGCCGGCAGGGGGATCTCCGGGGTACCGAACCGGAGCTCCTGGGCCCCGGTCAGGTAGGCGTTTCGCCAGGTCGCCGATTCGGTCTGGTAGCCGAGTTGCTCCATCGCATCGGCGGCCAGCAAGCGTGCCTCGCGGTTTCCGGGATCGGCGAAGACGACGTGGTTCAAGACCTCGACGACCCAGCGGTACTCGCCGGCATCGAAGGCTTCCCTGGCCCGGGTGATCACCTGGTCGGCCCCACCCATGTACTCGACGTAGCGCTCGGCAGCCGGAACTGGCGGCAGCGGCTCGAGGCGTGCCGGGTTGCCATCGAACCAGCCGAGGTAGCGGGTGTAGGTCGCCTTGACGTTGTGGCTGACCGTTCCGTAGTACTCCCGGACGGCCCAGTGCCGGGCCAGCTCCGGCGGGAACCTGACCTCCTCGGCGATCTCGGCCGGGGTCAGGCCCTGGTTGGCCAGCCTCAAGGTCTCGTCGTTGATGTACCGGTAGGCGTCGCGCGAGGCCATCAGCATCTCGAGGATCCGCTCCCTGCCCCAGACCGGCCAGTGGTGCATCCCGAACATGACTTCGGCATCGGAAGCCCAGCGATCGATCGTCCGGTTCAGGTAGCGCGACCAGGCAAGTGGGTCCCTCACCTGGGCCCCGCGGATCGGATAGGTGTTGTGGAGCGTGTGGAGGCAGTTCTCGGCCGCGGTCAGGGCCTTCAGCTGGGGCAGGTACCAATGCATCTCGGCCGGGGCCTCGGTGTCGGGGGTGAGCATGAAGTCGAACACGACCCCATCGATCTCGAGCGGACCGTCCTCGGTCACTTCCTCGGTCGGGGGGATCAGGGTGATCGTCCCGAGCGATAGCCCGGCACCGATTCCGGCTCCGACCGTGCCCTTCTCGTCGGGTACGAGCAGTACCCCGAACTGGTACATCGAGCGCCGGCTCATCGCGTTCCCGGCCATTACGTTCTCGGAGACCGCGGCCTGGAGGAAGCCCTCCGGGGCGATGATCCTGACCTTCCCTGAGTCGACATCCTCCTGGTCGATCACACCCCTCACACCGCCGTAATGATCGACGTGGCTGTGTGAGTAGACGACAGCGACGACCTCCTTGCCCGGCCTGTGGGCCAGGTAGAGGTCGAGGGCGGCCCTCGCTGTCTCGGCCGAGATCAGGGGATCGATCACGATCAGGCCGGTTTCACCCTCGACGATCGTCATGTTCGAGAGGTCCATGTTTCGTACCTGGTAGAGGCGGTCGGTCACCTGGAAGAGACCGCCTCTGCCGATCAGGCCGGCCTGGCGCCAGAGGCTCGGATGAACGGTCGCCGGAGCCTCACCCTCGCGGGCAAAGGCCAGGCGGTTCGGGTCGAAGACGGGCAGGATGCCCTCGCCCTCTATCGGGCCGTCGGGTGTTTCGGCGATCAAGCCGCGCTCGGCGTCCTCGAAGTCCCGCCGGTCATCCCAGGCGAGACCCTTCGAGGCCTCCTCGATCGCCCTCGCGGTCGCCTCGCTCGCTTCCTTCCTCTCGACCTCTCCCCCGTCCATCAGGGAACCGACTCTACGGACCCAGGGCCCGGGTCGGTCGGTCGCCTCAGGTGACGGTGAAAAGGTGAAGTGCGGCCCGCCCGAGGACCTCGGTTCGCTCCGGCAGGGCCTCAACCTCGGCCTCGAAAGCCTCGGGTCCCACCCGACCGGCACCGGGCCCCATCCTGACCAGGTCTGCCACTTCGTCGGGTGTGAGCGACATAGTCCACTCGAGTGCGACCGGATCGCCTTCCCGGTCGAATCCCTCCATCGTCCTGGCGAGACGCTCCCGCTTCTCGGGATCTACGGTGATCATCCCGAAACCCTCGGGGATTCCGGCCAGGTGGTCCGGGGCACCTGTGACCACGACCGCGATACCGCCGGGACTGAGAACCCGTTGGATCTCCGGGCCATTCCGCGGCGCGAAAACGTCGAGGAGTACGGAAACCGACCCATCCTTCAGCGGCAGCCCCTCCCAGACATCGGCTACGGCTGCTGCGGCCCTCGGTTGGCACCGGGCCGCCCGCCTGGCCGCGTACTTCGAGTTGTCGAGGCCGAGGCCGAGCATGTCGGGCAGCTCCTCGAGCGCCCTTTCGAGGTGGAACCCGGTCCCGGTGCCCAGGTCGACCACCGGCCCGGGGGTCTGACTCCCGTCGAACCCGACGAGGATTTCCCTGATCGATTCGGTGACCGGGTCGAACAGGCCGGCCCCGAGCACCCGGGTCCGGGCATCGAGCATCTCGGCACGATCGGCGGTGTGGGTCTTGCCCTGCGGGCCGAGCAGGTTGGCGTAACCCTGTTTGGCGATGTCGAAGCTGTGGCCTTCGGGGCAGGCGAGACCATCATCGGTACGGGAGAGGTCGCCCCCACAGACCGGGCAGGCGAGCCACTCGAGAAATTGCTCTATCTCGGCCAACGGGCCGCCTCGACCCGGGTGGCGCGGATCAGCCGGGGCTTATTCCGCCGCTCGGGGCGACCCCGCCGCCGGACCCGGGATTGACCGGGGCCGCACCGCCTCCGTCATCGGGCACCGGTGCCGGTGCCGGAGCGGGAGCCGGGACGGGCGTCGTCCCCGGAGTCGATCCGGAAGTCGAACCGGTGTCAGTGCCGTCAGAAACCGACGGTGTCCCGCTGGGTGCCTCGGGATCCTCGGAGCAGGTGGAGAGGCCGTACTCATCAGCCGCTTCCTGAAAATCCGCGAGGTCCGCCTCGTCGGCATCGCTTCCGCCAAGTGCCCTGGCGGCCGAGATCACCGCGGTTGGAGGCGAGCCATCGGAGGGGTTCCCGAGCTCCTCCAGGCGGTCGGCCAGGCCGTCGTAGATATCGGCCCGTTGGGCGGCCTGCTCGGTTGCATCGGCCGCCTCGGCCGAGTTGATCGTGCCGATCGCTGCGTTCACCTCGGCACAGATGCCGTCCGCCTCGGCGATCAGCTCGTCCTGGGTCAGGACGACTTCGGTCGGCTCGTCGGTCTGCACGGGATCGGACTCGCTGTCGCCGCCCCCGCATCCGACCAAGACCCCGCCGCCCGCAATCGCCATCACCACAGAGGCTCTGGCCAGGTTGTTTCCCGCTCTCAACACTGCATCAAAGGTAACAACGAAGACGGTCGAACGGACCGGTCTCGGGACGGAAAAGCGGCTTGGTCGCTAGGGTTGGGCCTGCCGCTGCGGGGTAGAATAATGGTAATTCGCGCGGTTCTGGTCCGTGAAATCGGGGTTCGAGTCCCTGCCCCGCAGCCTCTCGAAAGCCCTTGGTGAGGGCCCTCCGGGCCGATCGCCCTGGTGTTCCCCGGACTAGAGGTTGATGATCGGGATTATCAGGATCGCGACTATGTTGGCGACCTTGATCATCGGGTTGATCGCCGGGCCGGCCGTGTCCTTGTAGGGATCGCCAACCGTGTCGCCAGTCACCGAGGCCGCGTGGGCCTCGGAACCCTTGCCACCGTACTCGCCGTCCTCGATCAGCTTCTTGGCGTTGTCCCAGGCACCACCGCCTGCGGTCATCGAGATCGCGGCGAACAGTCCGACCACGATCACCCCGATCAAGAGGCCTCCCAGCGCATTGACGCTCAGGATGCCGACGACCAGCGGGACGACTATCGGGATCATCGCCGGAAGGATCATCTCCTTCTGGGCGGCCGCGGTAACGAGGCCCACCGAGCGGGCGTAATCCGGCTTTTCGGTGCCCTCCATGATCCCCGGATGCTCGCGGAACTGCCTGCGGACTTCCTCCACTACCTGGCCGCCGGCGCGCCCTACCGCCTCGATCGCGAAGGCCGAGAACAGATAGACCATCAGACCCCCGATGATCAGCCCGATCAGCACGTCGGGAGAGGAGAGGTTGAACAGCGATTCGAGGTCGACCCCTGATTCGAGAGCTTTTTCCTCGAGCTCGTACTTGAAGGCGGCGAACAGCACCAACGCGGCGAGGGCGGCCGAGCCGATCGCGTACCCCTTGGTGACTGCCTTGGTCGTGTTGCCGACCGCATCGAGCGGGTCGGTCACGTTACGGACGTCTTCAGGCAGCTCGGCCATCTCGGCGATGCCACCGGCGTTGTCGGTGATCGGCCCGAATGCGTCGAGGGCGACGATCAGACCGGTGAGTGATAGCTGTGCCATCACGGCGATGCCGATGCCATAGATCCCCGCGAGCTCGTCGGCCCCGAGAATCGCCAGGGCGAGGACGAGGGCGGGGGCGGCAGTCGCCTGGAAGCCCTGGGCGAGGCCCTGGATGATGTTGGTTGCGTGCCCGGTCTGGGAGGCCTCGGCGATCGTCTTGACCGGCCGGAACCTGGTCGAGGTGTAGTAGTCGGTGATCACGAAGAGGAAGGCGGTCACGGCAATCCCGATCACGGCGCAGATCCAGAGATCGGTCACCGAGGCCCCGGCCAGCGCTCCGCTTACCTCGCCGACACCGTTGGCGAGCGGACCACTCATCAGCCAGTCGGTCACCGGATAGAAGGCCGCAATCGAAATGACTCCGGAGATGATCAGGCCGCGGTAGAGGGCACCCTCGACCTTGTCCCCACGGGTGGATACCAGGAGGGCACCGATGATCGAGGCGATGATCGCGACCCCGCCGAGGATCAGCGGGTAGATCGCGAGTGCGGTCGAGAAGTCCGACTGGAAGTAGAGGACGCCGAGCAGCATCACCGCGACAGTGGTGACCGCGTAAGTCTCGAACAGGTCGGCCGCCATACCGGCGCAGTCGCCGACGTTGTCGCCGACGTTGTCTGCGATCACGGCCGGGTTGCGCGGGTCGTCCTCCGGGATGCCGGCCTCGACCTTGCCGACCAGGTCGGCGCCGACGTCAGCGGCCTTGGTGAAGATGCCGCCGCCCAGCCGGGCGAAGACCGAGATGAGTGAACCACCGAAGCCGAGGCCGATCAGTGCATCCACGGCCTCCTTGTCGGTGTCCACCGAGCCGGTCAGGGTGAGGATCCCGAAGTAGCCGGCAACCCCGATCAGGGCGAGGCCGACGACCAGCATGCCGGTCACCGAGCCGCCCTTGAAGGCGACGTCGAGGGCCGGCGGGACACCGCCCTTGGCGGCCTCTGCGACGCGGCTGTTGGCGCGAACCGAGAGGTTCATGCCGATGAATCCGGCAGCCCCCGAGAGCACTCCGCCGATCACGAAACCGAGGGCGGTCTGCCAGTTCTGGAGGATCAGCAGGAGGATCACCAACGGAACCGCCACTGCGGCGATGATCAGGTACTGACGCTTGAGGTAGGCAGAGGCTCCCTCCTGGATCGCACCCGAAATCTCGACCATCCGAGAGTCTCCGGCCGGCTTGGCCAGGAGTCGCTGGGTCACGACAATCCCGTACAGGACCGCGAACGAGGCGCAGACGAGAGCTACGACTACACCGTGGTCAGTGAGGAATTCGGACAATGTGGGACTGCCTTCCTTGTTCTGGTTGGTTCCGCTGGGTGATTTCCGTCGGCAACCCTATTACGGGGCCGCGACGCAAGGTCGGCCGGGTCCCGGCCGACTCAGCTGCCGGGCGGGGTCCAGAGTCCCGAGTCGGGCCTGCCCTCGCCCTTGGGTTCGGACGGAGCAGGTTCCCCGGAGTCTTCCGGAGTCTCGCCGCCGGCACCGCCTTCACCTTCAGGGCCTTCGGGCGCTCCCTCGCCACCGCTCCGACTGGCGTAGAGCATCTGGACCTGGCTGAGCGGTTCCCTGATCTCCTTCGCCACCTCTTCCGGAAGCAACGGGAGGAGTGCACGGACGGCTTCGATTCCAGTCTGGGCCTGGTCGAGGTCGATCTCGTCCTCTTTCCCGATCCGTCGGGCGGTCAGGTTGAGAATGCTGACCACGCTCTGGGTGAGGAGGTCTTCGACCTTGAGATCACGCATCTGCTGCTCGAGCATCGCGATCTCTTCCTCAGTAAGGCTGCGGGCGGCCTCCTCGGCCTGAGTCTCCTCCGCCCCTGCGGCTACCTCTTCAGCTTCCACTTCGACTTCTTCTTCCCCGGACATTCCGGCCACTCTACCCGGCCTCGGCTGCACCGTGGCCGAATGTGGCCCAGGTCTCCTCGACCTGCTCACCGAAGGCCTGGCGAAGATCGAGCCCGTCCGCGAGGAGTTGCCGGGAGCTGGTCGCACCGTCGACCTCGGGCGGCTCGATCTCGATTCCCAGGCCATCCCGTGCCTCCGCGGTCCTGGCAAGAAGGTCGTCCAGGGCCTGGCGCGTCTCGACCTCCTGACCCTGCCTGAAGTCGACCATCCGCCCCTCCAACCCAAACCGGATCGCCCGCCAGAGGTTCTCCTCGATCTCGCGATCCAGAAGCGGCTCGGTGTCGTCGAGACGGCCTGAGTCGAGGTCGAGTGCCGTCTGGGCGACCGTCGCGACCATCAGGCCCGCCAGCGCCGTCGACTGCCTGGCGGTCGTCTGGGCATCACAGATCCGGATCTCGACGGAGCCGAACGAGTGGTGAGGCCTGACGCTCCACCAGAGCTGGGTCGCCTCGACGACCGAACCGACCCGCTCGAGGGTTCCGACGAAGTCGGCGTAGGTGGACCAGTCCCCGAAGGTCCCCGGGATGCCGCACCTCGGAAAGGTCCTGGTGAAGATCTCGGTCCGAACCGAGGCAAGGCCGGTATCGCGACCGTCCAGGAATGGAGAGTTTGCGGAAACGGCCAGGAGCAGCGGGAGCTCCTCACGGAGTCGGTCGCAGACCGCGATCGCCCGGTCGGCGCCCTTGATCCCGACGTGGACGTGAAGGCTCCAGGTGTTGTTTCGCTGGGCGACCCAGCCGAGGTCGTGCTTGAGCCGCTGGTAGTGGGGCGTGTCGATTATCTCCTGGTCGAGGTAGTCGGCCCAGGGGTGGGTTCCGCTCGATCCGAGGCGGACGCCGAGCTCCCCCGCGAGGGAGAAGAGCGCGGCCCTGCGACGCTCCTGGAGTGCCGTCGCCTCGGCCATCTCGACGGCTCGGCCGGAACGAACCTCCACCTCGGAGGCGATCAGCTCCCCTGCGAGCGATCCCTCGAGGTCGGGGTCACCCTCGGCTGCCCGCCGGAAGTCCTCGAAGCGGTCGACCAGGTCGAGGGTCTCTGGATCGAGGATCGAGAACTCCTCCTCGATGCCGATCGTGAAGTCCTGGGACTCCTCGAAGACCTCCCGGGCAGCACCGAGATCGAGCGGGGATTCCTCGGCCATTCGGGATTCAGGAAAGGTAGAAGTAAAGGGCGTAGAGGAGGTCGACCGCCGGGCTGGAGGTGTGGACGGTGACCTCGGGAGGGACCTCGAGCAGCTGCTCGGTGTAGTTGAAGATCACGGTGACGCCGGCCTCGACCAGTTCGTCGGCCACATCCTGGGCAGCCGAGGACGGGACGGCGAGTACCCCGACCACGATCTCCTCCCTCTCGACCGTCTCCTTGAGCTCGGAGAAGTCCTGAACCACCAGGGGGCCGACCTGTTCCCCGATCCGGCCGGGATCGACGTCGAACAGCGCGACCACGTCGAAACCGTGGTCGGCGAAGATGTCCGACTCGGCGATCGCCTGCCCCAGCTTCCCGGCCCCGAACAGGGCGATCCGGTGGTTGCCTGCGGTCCTCAGGATCCGCCGGATCTCATCGGTGAGGAAGTCGATCCGGTACCCGACGCCCCGCTTGCCGAACTTGCCGAAACCCGAGAGGTCCCTGCGGATCTGGGTCGAGTTAATGTGGGTGTAGGCCGAGAGCTCCTGGGAAGAGATCGTCTCCTTGCCCATCTTGTGTGCCTGGGTCAGGACCTGGAGGTAGCGGGAAAGCCTCGCGGCGACCCCGAGCGAAAGTCGCTCGCCCTCTTCGCGGTCTACCTCCCCAGGCTCGAGGTCAGTGTCAGGAGCCGTTCCCATCGGTCCTCAGGCTACTGGCCCGGAGTGCCCGGGGCGGGATCGAGCGCTCCGCGAAAGGCCTCCTCGTCGAACTCGAGTTCGCTCACCTCCCTTCCGTCGACCTCGACCACCGGGATTCGCTCGAGCATTCGACGGAAGAGTTCGGGGTCCGATTCGATGTCGACCGACTCGACCAGGACATCGGTCCCGGGTCCGAGGATCGAGGCTATTCGGTCCTCGGCGATTCGACAGAGGTGACAGTCCGGCCTGCCGAAGACGCGGGCGATGACTGTGGCGTCCCCGCTCAACTCCGCCACGGGGTCGCGAGCGGGTCAAAGGCCAGGTATTCCGGCCATGCGAGTGACCGGGAGCTCTGCGACGCCGCGGCGATCATCGCGGCGTTGTCGGTACAGAGCTCCAGCGGGACGAGCTTGAGGTCGAGGCCCCGTTCCTCGCAGAGGCGGGAGACGGCCTCCCTCAACGGTCCGTTCGCCGCGACACCCCCTCCGAGCGCGACGGCCGGCCATTCCCCGGACCGAAGCGCACGCTCCAGCTTCGCGACCAGCTGGCCGACGATCGCGGCCTGGTAGGAGGCAGCGAGGTCGGCCCGGTTCCGCTCGACGCCCTCCTCGCCGAGGTCTCTGCAGGTGTAGGCAAGGGCGGTCTTGGTCCCGCTGAAGCTGAAGTCGAGTCTCGGGTCACGACTCATCGCAACCGGAAAATCGAACGCATCGGGGGAGCCCTCCTCGGCCAGCCGCTGGAGCGCCGGGCCACCCGGGAAACCGAGTCCCAGCATCCGGGCGCCCTTGTCTATTGCCTCCCCGGCGGCATCGTCGAGCGTCTCCCCCAGGACCTCGAACCCTTCGCGGGACCGGACCCCGGCAAGCAGCGTGTGCCCGCCCGAGGCAACCAGGCAGAGAAATGGCGGTTCGAGGGGGTCGGGCTCGAGGAAGTTGGCGGCAACGTGGCCTTCGAGGTGATCGGTCGGGACGAACGGGAGGCGTCTCGCGTCCGCCAGGGCCTTGGCCGTACTCACCCCGACCAGCAATGCCCCGATCAAGCCCGGGCCGGAGGTGACGGCAACCGAACCGATCCGGTCGAGGTCGAGCCCGGCTTCATCGAGAGCGGTCTCGACGACCGGGCCGATCAGCTCTATGTGTCGGCGCGATGCGACCTCCGGGACGACCCCGCCGAACCGCTCGTGGGCCCGCTGGGAGGAGATGACGTTGGAGAGGATCCTGTCCCCCTCGACCACGGCGGCGCAGGTGTCATCGCACGAGGTCTCGATCGCCAGTACGGGCCCGGTGCCCCGAACCGGCTCGACCACCTAGGTCGCCCCCAGCGCCTCGGCCGGGACCCCGGCGACGAGCGGGTCACCCTTCCACATCACCAGGGCATCCTCTCCGTCATCCGGGTAGTAGCCGGACCGGGTCCCGGCGGGGCGAAAGCCGAGCTCGCGGTAGAGGGCGATTGCCGGCCGGTTCGATGCCCTCACCTCGAGGGTCACCGGAACTGAAGTTCCCGCCTCGGCCAGCGAGTTGACCACCAGGCCGGATCCGATACCCCGACGCCGGTGGGCGGGATCGACGGCCACGTTCATCAGGTGCCAGGCGTCGGGCAGGCGGGCGAGCACGGAGTAGCCGACCAGTCGCCCTTCGACTTCGGCAGCCAGAGCGACCACATCGGGTCTGGCGAGTTCGACGTGGAACATGGCCGGGCTCCAGGGGGCCTTGAACGACCGGCGCTCGATCGCCAGTACCCCTGGCAGGTCCCGCGAGGTCAGCCTCCTGCACTCCGGAAGGACCTGGTCAGTCGCCATCCCGGCGCTCCCTGTTCCAGCGCTCTGCATCCGGTGCTCTGAGGTAGATCGGTTCAAGTGGGTCCTGCCCGTTTCTGTCTTCTTTGTCGCCCAGCTCGCAAATCGCGGAGCCGAGGAGGTGGTTTGCCGGGTCATCGACCCCTGTCGGCTCCAACCCCTGAGCCATCAATTCGGAGCGGAATCGTAGCGCCCCAGGGCCGGCAACCAGCGCCGACCGACCGAGCTGCGAAACGGAGTCCGCAAGGTCCCCCGGGGATCCGACGGAGGCGGGATGGAGCTCGCTTCCTCCTCGGTCATAGGCAGCGAAGAAGAGTTCACCGCGCTTCGCGTCGAGTGCCGGAACGGCGATCGTCGGTCCCTCCTCCTCCCCCCTCTGGGCAAGGAAGATCGAACGGGCCATCGCACCGAGGGTCGGTATCCCGACTACCTCTGTGGTCCGGGCCAGGGCGATCCCCCTCGCCGTCGCTATGGCGACCCGGAGGCCCGTGTAGGTCCCGGGTCCGACTCCCGTCACCACGCGACCGACCCCGTCCCAGCCACCGACGGAATCGACTGCCTGCTCGATCGCCGGAAGGAGTTCGGACGAGTGGGCCGGGCGATCCCCCTCGGCCGGCCCGGAGCGGAACTCGAAGGTCGATTCACCTTCGACCATCGCAGCGACGACCGTCTCTTCGGTCGCGGTGTCGAATCCGATGATCGCGGTCACTGAGCGAGGGTAGAGTGCCGGGAGAAGGGTCGCCTCGGGGACGGCCGTTCAGGGAGACGAGACCAGTAAAGCTACCCCGGGACCGGGGAACACGGAGGAAGAGGATGCGACTCAGCAGGCCCAGAGGAAGTGGTTTCCGCGGTGTACGCAGGGCGATGGCGATCGTTGCCCTGGGGGGCGCCATTCCCATTGCCATCGGCTGCGGCGACGGGTCGGACCCGATCTCCGACCAGATCAACCAGCAGGTGGACGGCCTGCAGGACCAGGCTACCCAGGAGGCCCTCAACCAGCTCAACGAGTCGAGCGGTGGTCAGCTGGACGAAGTCCAGAAGCAGACCGAACGGGCGCTCAAGGAGCTAAATCGGGCAAACGAAGCCTCCGGTGGCCAGCTCGACGAGCTCCAGAACCAAACCGAACAGGCCCTGGAGCAGCTCGAGAATGCCCGAACCCAGGGCAACGCGCCCTCCAACTGATTCACTTGCGGTCGGCCGGGCCGGAGAGGTAGATCTCCCGGCGGTCACCGTCCAGGTAACGGATTTCGACCCTGCCGACCCGATGCGGTGAGTCGAAAAGGTTGCCCATCGGACGGTCGGGCCACTCGACGAAGGTGACCCCTGAGGGGTCGAGATATTCACCGAGCAGGTCCGGTACCTCTTCGCCGGGCAGATCGATTCGGTAGAGGTCGAGGTGGAAGGCCGGGAGCCGACCCCGGTACGCCCGGCCGATCGTGAAGGTCGGCGAGGGGATCGGACCCTCGACCCCGAGCTCCCTCAGGGCCGAGCGGACGAAAGTCGACTTTCCGGCCCCGACCTCCCCGACCACCAGGATCAGGTCACCGGGCTGCAGCCGTCCGGCGAACTCGGCAGCGATCCGGGCAGTCTCGGCCTCCTCTTCGGAGACCACTTTGGCGTCGGCCTCGCTCAACGATCTTCGGGTCCGGGCGTGGGCTCGGCGAGCAGGGAGGGCAGGGCCGCAACGTCATCGCGAAACTGATCGGCGACCCCCGTGGCTCGAAGGGCGGCAGCCGGGTGGAACATCGGGAAGAGCCTCACCCACCGTTCGCCCAGCTGGCGCACCACCGGCTTCCCGTGGACCTTGGTTATCCCGGTGGGTTCCCCGGTGAGGAGCTTGGTCGCGAAGTTCCCGAGGGTGGCAACGACCTTCGGCTCGATCAGCTCGATCTGCCGAAACAGCCAGGGCTGGCAGGTCTCGACCTCCGAGGCGAGCGGGTCGCGGTTGGCCGGTGGCCGGCACTTCAGTGTGTTGGCGATGAATACGTCCTCCCGATCGATCCCGACCCCGGCCAGGGTCTCGGTCAGGAAGGCCCCGGAACGCCCGACGAAGGGGAGGCCCTGGCGGTCCTCTTCGGCCCCCGGGGCCTCGCCGACGAACATCAGGTCGGCGTCGGCGTTGCCAGCTCCGAAGACGACCTGAGTCCTCGATTCGCTGAGGGCACACCTCGTGCACTCTCGGGCCTCCCTGAAGAGGGAGACGAGCATTTCACGCCGTTCGACCGGATCGGGCGCCACGAGGCAACCCTATAATCGGGCTGTCGGTCGAGTGCCGGACAGGCAGGCCCGAAGGGACGCGTGATCTGGCCGCAAGGACCGCCACTAAACCGATTGGAAACCGTCTGGTATCGCCGAAAGGGAACTGGAACGGATTGGAACAGGCAAGGCCAAAGTCATCCGACGACGGAATCGTCGTCATCGGTACCGGCCGGCTCGGCGGCTCGGTAGCCCGAAGCCTCGATGCCGATGGGGTCGAGGTCGGGGTTGCCGGACGGGACTTCGACCCCGACTCGATGCAGGGCAGGGTCGTCCTCCTCTGTGTTCCAGACGACGAAATCCCTGCGGTGGTCTCGACGATCGCTGACTCCGACGCCGTTCCGTCGACGATCGGCCACACGAGCGGGGCGACGGGACTCGGGGCCCTCGCCCCCGTCGACAGCCCCGGGGGCGCCTTCTCCCTCCACCCTCTCCAGACGGTCCCCGATCCGGCAACCGACCTGACCGGCGCCCCGGCTGCGATTGCCGGTACCGACCCGGGGGCGCTCGCGGTGGCCCGGGAGCTCACCGACCGACTCGGGATGATCCCCTTCGAGGTGGACGAGGAGTCACGGGCCCTCTACCACGCCGCTGCAAGCATCGCTTCAAACTTCCTGGTCACCCTCGAGCAGGAAGCGGCCGAGTTGATGGCTCAGGCCGGGGTCGAGGAGCCACGGGAAGTCCTGGCGCCCCTGGTTAGCCGAAGCCTCGAGAACTGGGTGGAGCGTGGACCGGAAGCCCTCACAGGACCGGTTGCCCGGGGAGATACCGAGACGGTCGAGCGCCATCGGGAGGCGATCGCCGAACGGGCTCCCGACCTGCTGGAGCTCTATGAGGTGATGGCTCGTTACACCGCCAAACTCTCCGCCAGGGGAGCACTCCGATGACGACGGGTTCTGGAACGGTCCAGGTCATCCGCTCGGTCGCCGAGCTGGAAGGCATTCGGGAGGGCCTCCGGGCCTCCGAGCGGACGGTTGGCTTCGTCCCGACCATGGGGTTCCTCCACGATGGTCATGCCGGCCTGCTCGCGGCGGCCCGGGCGCAGTGCGACTTCGTCGTCCTCAGCATCTTCGTCAACCCGAAGCAGTTCAACCAGCCATCCGACCTCGAGGAATACCCGAGGGACGAGGAACGTGACCTGGGGGTCGCAGCGGGGCAGGGTGTCGACCTGGTCTTCTCGCCCGACACAGACGCGCTCTACCCGGAGGGGTTCGCCACCTCGGTCGAGGTGCGGGGTCTGACCGACGTGCTCTGTGGCAGCGAGGCCTCACGCGGGGCGGGGCATTTCCGAGGGGTGACCACCGTCGTCGCCCTCCTGCTCAACCTGGTCGATCCCGACGTCGCCTATTTCGGCCAGAAGGATGCGCAGCAGGTCGCGGTCATCAGCCGGATGGTCAAGGATCTCGCCTTCCGTACGCGAATCACCGTCGTCCCGACGGTCAGGGAACCCGACGGCCTGGCGATGAGCTCACGAAATGCCCGCCTCTCGGAAGCCGGGCGCCGGCAGGCGGTGGTGGTCCCGCGGGCACTGGAGCGGGCCAGGGAGGTCGCGCTGGTCGAAGGCCCGGCCGCGGGGATCGAAGCGGGGCGAGACGTTTTCCGGACCGAGGGGCTGGAACCGGAGTACCTGGAGGCGCGAACGCTTTCCGACCTGCGTGAGGTCGAAGATACGGATGAGGAGGACTGGATGCTCGCCGTGGCCGTTGAGGTAGATGGAGTCAGGCTGATCGACAACCTGCCGGTCGAGGCCGGTTCGGGAAAGGGGGCTGGACGATGAGCGGTGGATCCCGGAAGGGGCAGGACCAGGAGGGCGGCAGCGGGATATCGAGGCCGAGGGTGACGATCCAGGACCTCGCGGCGATGAAGGCGGCAGCCGAACCGATCGTGATGGTCACCGCCTACGACTTCCCGACCGCGAGGATCGCTGACCAGGCCGGGGTCGATGTCGTCCTGGTCGGGGACTCGGCGGCCAACTGCGTCCTCGGGTACGACAGCACGGTCCCCGTGGGAATGGACGAGATGCTCGTCCTCACCCGGGCCGTCAGGCGGGGGCTCGAACGCCCGCTGCTGATCGGGGACCTGCCCTACGGGTCCTACGAAGCCTCGAATGAGCTGGCGATAGAGAACGCCCAGCGAATGGTCAAGGACGCCGGCTGCGACGCGGTCAAGCTCGAGGGCGGAGGTCAGTCCGCCGAGCGGGCCCGGGCGATGGTTGCGGCCGGGATCCCGGTGATGGGACATGTCGGGCTGACCCCCCAGACCGCCGGCTCGATCGGCGGGATGAAGGCCCAGGGCAGGGATGCCGATGGCGCGGTTCGGGTAGCCCGTGACGCCGAGTCGCTCCAGCTGGCGGGATGTTTCGCGATCGTCTTCGAGGCCGTGCCCCAGGCCGTCGCCGAGCTGATCACGGTCCGGCTGTCAGTCCCCACCATCGGGATCGGCGCGGGCAACGCGACCTCGGGACAGGTGTTGGTGATGCATGACCTGGTCGGATTGAACGAGGGGCCTATGGCCCGCTTCGTCAAGCAGTACGGAGATGCCCGAGGGGCGATGCTGGAGAGCGTCCGGGATTACGCCCGGGAGGTCCGCGACCGATCGTTCCCGGGTCCGGACCACGTCTACAGCGTCGACCCGGGAGAGCTGGACGAGTTCAGGCGGCGACTCGAGGAGGGCGACCTCGACTCGAGCTACTCCTGGGACTGGGAACCACTCGGCTGAGCCGAGCCCGGGCGGAACTCGATCTCCCTGATCACCCGCGCCGGAACCCCCGCGGCCACGACCCCTGAGGGCAGGTCGTGGGTTACGACCGAGTTGGCCCCGATCACGGACCTCTCCCCAATCGTCACCCCGCCGGTCACCACCGAGTGGACGCCGATCCAGCAGTTCGAGCCGATCGTGACCGGGCCCTCTGGGACGAACCCCTGCCAGGTGACCGGCAGCTCCGGATCGTCGTAGCGGTGGCTCGCATCCCCGACGAAACAGCCATTCGCCAACATCACGTGGTCGCCGATCGTCACCTCCTCCTGGGCGGCGATCATCGTCTCGCGGTTGAGGAAGCAGCCCTCGCCGATCCGGATCCTTCCTTCGGGAGCGATCGTCAACCAGCATCCGGGCTCGAAAAGCGTCCCCTGGCCCACCTCGATCCTTCCGTCGCGCAGGGCCTCGAGGACTTCGCCTTCGATCGGATGGCGGACGTAGGCCCCACGACGGGCCATCTCCCGGTTGATCGCCCAGCGGGCGCCCAGGCCCCGGTTTCGCTCGTACCAGCGCCGCTTCCGCCACCAGTTACGCCATCCCCGCTGATCGTCCATCCCCTGACTCTGCCAGAGCAGGCTAACCTCCGTCCAGTCAGGCATCCGTAGCCTCGAGGGGAAGGGAAGGTTTGATGGGCATTTTCGGAAAGGGCCGGGACTCCGCCCCGGTCGGGGGGGTCGACCTCGGAGGGACGAAGATCGCCACGGCAGTGATCGGGGAGGGAAACGAGATCCTCGGGTCAGCGAGGCGACCCACTCCGAAGCAGGGCGGACCGGCTGACGTGGTCGCGGCGATCGCCGAGGCGATGTCGGAGGCGGCAA
>JBJTBP010000090.1:0-47535 GCA_046091385.1 Solirubrobacterales bacterium
AGAGGCCGGCACCGGGAAGAGGTCGGCGGGCCGGAGGCTCTCCGACCTCTTCCACGGTCGGCCACGACTTCAGGTAGGGGCGCTGCTCGCCGGGCCGATCGGCTGGCTGGTCGTCGCCTACCTGGGCTCCCTCGCGGTGATGTTCGCGGCGTCTTTCTGGACGCTTAACGACTTCACCGGTGAGATCGAGCGGAGCTTCAGCCTCGAGAACTTCCAGACGATCTTCACCGAACCGATCTACCGGACGATTGCCGGAAGGACGATCGGGGTCGCCCTTCTGGTCACGATCACCGATGCGATCCTGGCTTTTCCGATCGCCTTCTTCATGGCGAAGATGGCTTCATCCCGAGCCAGGGCCCTGCTGGTCGTGGCCGTACTGATGCCGCTCTGGTCGAGTTACCTGATCAAGGTCTATTCCTGGCGAACGATGCTGAGCGACGAAGGGATCCTCAACTGGGCACTGGGGCCGATCGGACTCTCGATCCCCGAGAACGACATCTTCCGGCTCTGGCTGGTGATGAGCTACCTCTGGCTCCCGTACATGGTGATTCCCCTGTACGCCGGCATGGAGCGGATACCTGACTCGCTGATCTCGGCATCTGAGGACCTCGGCGCCCGCCCGGGCACGACCTTCCGACGGGTCGTCTTCCCGATGGCACTCCCGGCGCTGGTGGCCGGCTCGATCTTCACCTTCTCGCTGACCCTGGGGGACTACATCGCGCCGCAGCTGGTGACCAAGACACAGTTCATCGGCAACGTCGTCTACGCGAATATCGGGGTCGCTGGCAACCTGCCGCTGGCGGCTGCCTTCGCCCTGGTCCCCGTCGTGGTGATGATCTTCTACCTGCTCTTCGCCAGACGAATGGGAGCCTTCGACCAGCTATGAGGCTCTCCGGTGGACCGAGGATCGCCCTCAGGGCCGGCGTGGTGGTCACCCTCGCCTTCATCTACATACCCCTGCTGGTGATCGTGCTCTACGCGTTCAACGAGTCCCGACTCCTCCAGTGGCCACCGCCCGGTCTGACCCTCGAGTGGTTCGGCAAGGCTCTGGAGAACACCGGGGCCCGGGACGCATTCCTGGTCTCGATCAGGGCGGCCTTCTTCGCCACGCTGATCGCGATCGTGCTGGGAACCCTGGCCTCGCTCGCCGTTGCCCGCCATCGGTTCTTCGGCAGGGAGGCGATCTCCTTCCTCGTCGTCATACCCATCGCCCTGCCCGGCATCGTCACCGGCATCGCCCTCAACACGATGTTCACCCAGGTCCTGGGGGTAGGGCTCGGGATCCTGACCATCGTGGTCGCCCATGCGACCTTCTGCATAGTCGTCCTCTACAACAACACGGTCGCCCGACTGAGGCGGATGTCGAGCTCCTTCGAAGAGGCCTCAGCCGACCTCGGGGCAAATCCATGGCAGACATTTCGCCTGGTGACCCTGCCGAACATGAGATCGGCGATCGCTGCCGGCGCGCTACTCGCCTTTGCCCTCTCGTTCGACGAGATCATCGTCACCACGTTCATGGCCGGGAGCGAGACCACCCTCCCGATCTGGATCCTGACCAACCTCTCGCGCCCGAACCAGCTGCCGGTGGTCAACGTGGTAGCCGTCTTCGTGATCGTGATCTCGATCATCCCGGTCTACTTCGCCAATCGGCTTACCAGGAGCGACGAGGGAGTCGGCGGGCGCCCCGGGGGTGGCGGCAGGACGGTGGCTGCCGAGGGCACCGCGATGCCCTGACGCCCCGATGGGCATCCCGAGGGTGGACGACCGGATTCGAACCGGCGACCGCCTGGACCACAACCAGGAGCTCTACCAGCTGAGCTACGTCCACCGCGGACCGACCAATCTACCGGGAGGGGCCCCGACCTCAGTCCCGCATGGTCCGTCCGGCCGGGCTGTGACCAAGCACGCCGGCCGAAGCCGCGACGACCAGGAGGATCGCCAGGGCCTCGCCCAACTGGATCGACTGCCCGAGGATGATCAGCCCGACCATGGCGGCAACGGCAGGCTCGAGGCTCATCATCACCCCGAAGGTAGTTGAGGGGATCCGTCTCATCGCCTCGATCTCGAGTGAGAAGGGGATCGCCGCCGAAAGCAGCGCGACCAGGGCCCCGAACAGCAGCACGGAAGGGACGAGGAGGCTGGATCCGCCGCTTGCCACCCCCGGGATCGCAACCACGACAGTCGCCACCACCATCGCCAGCGCGAGCCCCGCACCCCCTCCATCGAGCTGGCCGAGACGCCTGCCGAGCACGATGTAGGTGCCCCAGAAAAATCCGGCGGCGAAGGCAAACAGGACGCCGACCGGGTCCAGGTCCTGACCGCCGAGGCCACCCGTCAGGAGCCAGACCCCGGCGGCGGCCAGTGCCACCCAGAGCAGGTCCAGTCGACGCCGCGAGGTGAAGACGGCAACCGTGAGCGGCCCGAGGAACTCGATCGTTACCGCCGCTCCGAGCGGGATCCGGTCGATAGCCAGGTAGAGGCAGGCGGTGACCGCCGAGAGGCAGAAACCGAAGACGAAGATGAGTAGGGGAGCCCGCCGGAAGAGCTCGACGGTCGGTCTCCAGATCGCGACCAGGAGCACGGCCGCCAACAGGGTCCTCAGGAAGACGGCCCCGAAGATGCCGACCCGGTCGAACAGGTCGGTCGCGAGTGCCGTCCCGAACTGGATCGAGACGATCGATCCGACCACCAGGGTGGCGGCGAGCAGGCGGGATCCCTCGCTCGGCGGAGTCGACACCCCGGGATCAAAGCACCGGCAGGGATGCTTCCGCTCGGGGAAGTACCCCCGGCAGGATTCGAACCTGCGACATCCGGCTTAGAAGGCCGGCGCTCTATCCAGCTGAGCTACGGGGGCAGGACCCTTCCGAAGATACCCGCGGCAGCCAGCCGATAGGCCCTCCGGGCGGTCCGGGACCGGGTCTACCGGCAGAGGTCCGGGTTCAGCTTGCCGTCGACCCGGTAGACGAAGGCCGGCTGGGGGGTGATCGCCGGCTCGGAGACGACCTCGGTCACGTTCGGGTCCGAGGCGATCCACTCCCTGACCGGGTAGCGGTAGGGGGAGTCCGGCGAGTCCTGGGTGTACTCGCTGGTGAAGACGAAGTCGTAGTTGCCCCGATTGATGGCCTCGACGAAGTTCCGGCATTTGGTGATCAGTCGGAAGGTCCCGCGATCCCCTTCCTGGCCCACGTACTGGACGTAGTTGTCGAGCCCGACCCCGTAGAAGCCGTACTGGCCGAAGATCATCTGGCCGGAACCGGCGACCGCGATCCGCTTGCCGGTCAGGTCGCGGACGAAGTCGTAGGTCTCCTGCGGGCCGCCATCCTGGAGGAAGAGGGTCGAGCGGGTGTAGTGCTTCTCGGCGTAGCCGACCTCCTCTCCCCTGCCCCAGATACCGGCGACCAGTACCACTGCGAGGGCGGCGGCAACCAGCGCCCCCAGCGAGATACGTCCCTGTTCCCGGAGCCAGGTGAGTCCGACCGGTGCCCAGACAATCGCCAGGACCAGGAAGATCGCCCCTGGAAGGAACATGGTCGACCAGCGAGGCGAGGTAAGCACGGTGATCGCGTAGACCACGGTGAGGAATGCGAGCACGACCGAGGCCCTCGACGGGGGTGATCGGAGTGGCTTCGCCAGGGGGAGTATCGAGGCCGCCAGGAGAAGCCCCGGCAGCAGGTAGCGGGTGTTGGTGAAGAAGCCACGGGGTGCCCCCTCCTGACCGGCGGCGGTCAGTGGGGTGAACAGGTAGACGATCGCGGTGAGGATCGCCGCCCCGGCGATCACCCGCAAGACCCGGTTACGTGACCTGATCACGACGTAGACCGCCGCAGCCCCGAGGACCACGAAGATCAGCGGGAAGAGGACCCCGAAGGCCTGCTCGAGCTCGGGCAGGAACCAGAATCGGTAGATGTCGATGTCGGTGGCGTAGTCGGCGACCGAGAACCGGGGGCGGGGGTCGAGGGGCATCTGGTCTGGCTGGGGCAACCGAAGCGGGCCCCAGCCGATCGCAGGAACGGGGTTGCCGCCCGTGTAGAACATCGCCCGCACGTACCAGTAACCCCCGACCAGGAACATCGGGATCCCCAACCAGAGCGTCGTCGTCAGCCACCGGGCGCGGCCGCTGGCGAAAATCATCCCGAGGAAGATCACCCCGACCGGGGCAAGCATCGAAACCTTGACCGAGATCGCGAGGCCTGCGGCCACCCCGGCCAGGAGCAGTGGGCCGCGGTCCAAGAGGGGGGCACCTGGGTCGGGTCGGTCTTCCACCGCCTCCCCGGCCCCGGGGGCCCTTCGCTGGTGGCCATTGACCAGGAAGGCGGCGAAGGCGAGCAGGAAGGCGAAGGCGAGGATGTCGTTCCTGCCCTCCCCGGGCTGGGTTTCGATCATCACGCCGGAGCTCAACAGGAGGGCGACAGCCACCAGGGTTGCCGGACCGACTCCGTAAGGGCGTCCGACCACCCATCCGGCGAGCAGGGCCACTCCGAGCGCGTACATGTTGAAGAGCGGCGAGAGCCAGTCGGTCTTCATCAGGGCGATCAGGGCGCCATGCATCAGCTCCGAGGTCTGCGGGTAGAACCAGACCGCCAGCCGAAGCGGATCGGTGAAGTGGAGGGGGATGATCGAGTGGTCCTGGACGAACCTGGCCGAGGCCGGCATGTGGTACCAGGTCGTGTCGCCCCCGAACATCCCCTGGTCGAGACTCAGCTGGGTCGGGAAGCTCCACTCGGCCACCGTCCAGGAGGCAACTCCGATCGCCACCAGAAAGGCCCAGGTAGGAACCGAGGGTGCCGCGACCTCGTCCTCGTGTCCATCCGGGGCCATCCGCCAGGCGAGGGCCGCGACCAGCAGCGGCAGGACGATGCAGGAGCCGACGATCCAGCCGAGTTTCAGCAGGCCGAGGGAGCCGACCAGCTGGAGGATCAGCACCAACAGGGCACTGGCGAGGATCAGGTCTGCCAGGCGTGCCAGGGCTCCCGAGAACTGGGGCACGATCCACCGCCCGAGCCAGTATCCGGCCAGCCAGAGGGAAGCCAGGATCGCCAGAAGCGCGATGAAGCCGGTCAGGTATGTGTCGAGGTCGGGAATCGCCATCTGGGGCTCAGGGACTCGAAAGGAGGTGCAGGCGGGCGGTCATCGCGGATCTTGATCCTAGTTGGGCACGACAGGCCGGTCTCCTGCCCGGTCCGGCGCACGCAACGATGCTGGCGAGACGCCTTCTGGCGCTATTTCGGGGCCCGCTCGGCACTGCAGGCCACACCGGTCCCGGCCAGGCCGCAATAGCCGTTCGGTACCCGGTCGAGGTACTGCTGGTGATCCGGCTCGGCGTAATGGAAGGTGCCGGCCGGTTCGATCGCCGTAGTGACCGGACCGAATCCGGCCTCTCGAAGGTCTCCTTCATATCCGGTCGCGATCGCCTCCGCGACCTCGAGCTGGCGGTCATCGGCGACGAAGATCCCGGAGCGGTACTGGGTCCCGATGTCGTTGCCCTGGCGCATCCCCTGGGTCGGGTCGTGCTCGGCGAAGAACAGTTCGACCAGGCGCTCGTACGGCAGCTCTTCGGGGCGGAAGGCGACCAGGACCGATTCGGCATGCCCGGTCATCCCGGAGCAGACCTCCTCGTAGGTCGGATTGGGGGTGGCCCCGTTCTGGTAGCCGACCGCGGTCGTGTAGACGCCGTCGAGTCCCCAGAACAGGCGCTCGGCACCCCAGAAACAGCCCATCGCGAAGTAGGCGACCTCTACGCCATCGGGAAAGGGTGGCTCGAGCGGCGTACCGAGCACCCGATGGGCCCCCGGGATCGGGAAGGGCCGCTCCTCACGGCCAGGCAACGCCTGGTCGGAGGATGGAATCTCGGTTTTCGCCTTGCCGAAGAGCACTCCGGGATGAGTCTAACGCCGCTCGCTCTACACTCGTATCAGTGGCTACCCGCCTAATCGACCGCTCCCCGATCGGCATCACCTGGGTCATCGACGAACCGATGGCACGGGCTTCACACGCCCTGGTCTCGGATTCCAAGGTGTGGATCATCGATCCGGTCGACGATGCCGGGGCGATGGAGGCGGTCGCCGAGCTAGGCGACCCGGTCGCCGTGGTTCAGCTGCTCGACCGCCACAACCGGGACTCGGCCGAGGTTGCCGATCGACTGGACGTCCCACTGCTCCGGCTGCCGGACTCGCTGCCGGGTACCCCCTTCGAGGTGATCGACGTGGTCGACGGTGGCCTCTGGAAGGAAAAAGCCCTCTGGTGGCAGGACGAGCGCGCCCTCGTGGTGGCCGAGGCCGTCGGGACCAACCCCTTCTTGCGGCCCGGATCGGCGGGGGCAGGCATCCACCTCGGTCTTCGACTGTTCCCGCCGAAACAGGCCCTCGGCACCTATCTCCCCAACCACCTGCTGGTCGGCCACGGACCGCCGATCCACGGCCCCCGCGCCACCGAGGCGCTCCAGCAGGCGATGGACCGCTCCCGCCGGGACTTCCCGGCCGCGGTGGTCGGTGCCCCAGGCGCCTTCCTCAAGGGCTGACCCAACCCACCGATGCGGGCCGCGACGTTCCCCACCGGCCACCCCGCCGTCGGGCCTGACTGGTAGGAGAGAGGTCCGATGCCCCGCCCGATAGCCGGGAAACAGCGCTACATGCCCGGACTCGATGGCCTCAGGGCCATCGCTGTCCTCGCCGTGATCGCCTACCACCTCGATGCCAACTGGGCCCAGGGCGGCCTGCTCGGGGTCGCCGTCTTCTTCACCCTGAGCGGCTACCTGATCACCGACCTCCTGCTCTCGCGGTGGGTCCGCCACAAGCTCAAGCTCGGCTACTTCTGGCTGGCCAGGGCGAGGCGGCTCCTGCCGGCCCTCTTCCTGATGCTCGTAGTCGTCCTCGCCTGGGTCTGGATCGCCGACCCCGAGCGGCTGGCCCAGCTGAGGGGGGAGGCGATCTCCTCCTCGCTGTTCGTCAGCAACTGGTGGATGATCTTCCAGGACGCTTCGTACTTCGAGCGGTTCGGGCCGGTCTCGCCACTCAGCCACCTCTGGTCGCTCGCGGTCGAGGAGCAGTTCTACATCTTCTGGCCGTGGCTGCTCCTGGGAGGGCTCTGGCTGTTCAAGGGCACCAGGAACGGCCAGCGCCAGGACACCCAACCCGCCCTCGCCCTGGCGACGCTCGGCCTCGGGCTCGTCTCGGTGATCCTGATGCTGACCCTCTACAAGCCGGGCTTCGACACGACCAGGGTCTACGAGGGGACCGACACCCGCGCCTTTGGACTCCTCTTCGGGGCGGCCCTGGCGATGGTCTGGCCCAGCCGCCTGCTGACCAAGACGATCTCCGAGAAGGCCCGGAACCTGCTCGACTTCGCCGGGATCGGCGGCCTCCTGGTGATTGCCCTCCTGATCTGGGCCACCGACGACTACTCACCCTTCATATACCGAGGGGGGCTGGTCATGCTGACCATCGCAACCGTCGTCGTCGTCGCGGTGCTGGCCCACCCGGCATCCCGGCTCGGTGTCTTGATGGGGATCCTGCCGCTCCGATGGATCGGGGTCCGCTCCTACGGGATCTACCTCTGGCAGCTTCCGATAATCGGCCTGACCACTCCTGCCGAGAGCCAGGGCCTGGACCCCCTGAGGGCACTGATCCAGGTGGGAGCTGTATTCCTCATCGCGGCCCTCTCCTGGAAGTTCGTCGAAGACCCGATCCGGCACGGGGCGATGGGGCCCTGGTTGAGGAAGGTCGCCCGGGCGATTCGGGACAAGCGACTGCCCGACTGGTCGGTAAAGGGACGCATAGTCGCCGGAGTCTCGCTCCTGGTCGGCCTGCTCGCCTTCCTGAGCCTTGCCGGGCTGACCCCGTCGGGACCGGTCGCCCCGCTCGCCGTGACCGCCTCTGCCGAGGCCGAGAAGGCAAAAGAGCTCGAGCAGGCCGTCTCGACGACCCGCACCGGCTCCGGTGAGCCGGTCGCCGACGGCGACACGGCCTGTGCCGAGGTCGCCTACATCGGGGACTCGACCTCGGTCGGCCTGCTCGCCCCCGACTATCTACCCCGTCCCGAACAGAGGATCGACGCCCGCCTGGCCGAGAAGGGGATCGAAACCCAGCGGATCGACATCGACGGAGCCCGATCGATCGTCGAGAAGGTAGAGGGACAGCTGAACGCCGAGGAAGCGGCCCAGCTGATCCGGGACGGCGGCTTCGACGGCTGCTGGATCCTCGCCCTCGGGACGAACGAGTCGGCCAACGTAGCGGTCGGCTCGACGATCAGCGAGAAGACGAGGATCGACACGATGATGGACGTCGCCGATGGTGACCCCGCGCTCTGGGTCAACGTCAAGTCGATCGTCTCCGGTACCCCCTACGACGCCGCGAACATGGAGGGCTGGAACCGGGCGCTGCTCGATGCCTGTCCCTCCTGGCCGAACATGCGGATCTACGACTGGTACGACCAGGTCAAGGAGGACTGGTTCGTGACCGACGGGATCCACTTCACCTCAGAGGGCTACGCCAACCGGGCGAGGATGATCGCCGATGCGCTGGCCGAGGCATTCCCGCCCGACTGGGAGCCCGACGGCCCGGTCAAGGGCCGCGACTGCCTGGTCAAGGCGCCCAAGGCCACGCCGATCGACGAGTCAGACGTACTGGCACCGCTGCCGGGTGAGCCGCTGGAACCGACCCCCGAACAGATCTCGGATGCGGTCACCTGGCCCTGGCCGGCCGAGGACCGCTAGGCCCTACCTCGAGCTGCCGAAGATCCTCAGCAGCAACAGGAAGAGGTTGATGAAGTCGAGGTAGAGGGCGAGGGCGCCGACGATCGCGGCCCGGTCGGAGGCTTCCTCGTCCATCTCCCCCGCCCCGATCTCCTTCAGTTTCTGCATGTCGTAGGCGGTCAGCCCGCAGAAGATCAGGATTCCGATGCCGGTGAGGACCCAGTAAATCGTCTCGTTGAACCAGATCAGGTTGACGATCGATCCGATGATGAATCCGATCAGTCCCATGAAGAGGATCGCACCGAGCGAAGAGAGGTCCCTCTTGGTGACGAAGCCGTAGATCGCCATCGCGCCGAACATCCCGGCTGTGATCGCGAAGGTCGAGGCGATCGAGCCGGGGGTGTAGGCCGAGACGATCATCGAGAAGAGGAAGCCGGTCAGGCCCGAGTAGAGAAGGAACATCGCCGTGGCAAGTGCCGGCGAAATCCGATTGACCATCGCCACCAGGGCGATCACCAGGACGAGCTGGGCGATCACCGTGCCGATCAGGACGAAGGGGTTGTCGGCGACGAAGGTCGCCATGTCGACCGTCTGACTGAACCAGGCTGCGACCCCGGCGGTGATCAGCAGGCCGAGGAACATCCAGCCGAAGACCTTTGCGAGGAAGGCGCGCTGGGCATCCTCACGGACTCCGGGTACGACCAGACCCTGCTCCTCGACTCCCTCCTCCATCAGGTGGCGATCCTACGGGTCCCGCTGGCGGATACCCCGGTCAGCGAGCCGTGTAGCCGCCGTCCACGTAGAGCTCGGTACCGGTGACGAAGGGGGCATCGTCCCCGGCCAGGTAGGCGATCGCGGCGGCGACCTCCTCGGGGCGACCGAGCCTTCCCATCGGGGTTGTCGAGACCATCAAATCCTCGAAGGGCGTTCCCTTGGCCTGGTCGAGCAGGGGCGTGTCGATGAACCCGGGGTGGATCGAGTTGACCCGGATGCCCTCGACAGCCCAGTGGAGGGCGGCGTTCTTGCTCAGGGTGGTGATCGCACCCTTTGCCGCGTGGTAGGCGGGCGATGCCCCGAACCCACCGGTCGTGCCGAAGATCGAACTGATGTTGCTGACCGATCCGTGGCCCGAATCGATCAGCATCGGGGCGGCCAGCTTCATCCCCAGGAAGACCCCGGTCTGGTCGACCGCGATCGTCTTCTCGTAATCCCCGAGTTCGGTCTCCTCGATCGGCGCCGTGTCACCGATCCCGGCGTTGTTGACCAGGATGTCGAGCCGGCCGAACTCATTGCGGGTGGCGTCGAGTGCCGCTTCCCAGTCGGCCTCCTTCGAGACATCGTGGTGGACGAAGAGCGCCCTGCCCCCGTCATCCCTTATCTCCGACGCGACCGCCTCACCGGCCCCGTCCTGGAGATCGGTAAGAACCACCGCGGCACCCTCGGAGGCGAGCCTCCGGGAGGTTGCCTTGCCGATGCCGCTGGCCGCCCCGGTGACCAGGGCGACCCTTCCATCGAGCCGTCCGGGATCCATTCCCATCTCCTTTCCCCGCGGACCCACCGCCGCGGACTCACCGGAAACCGCTTTCGACCGTAGCACCGGGACGATCCCGACCGGAAAATCCGCCCCCGAGCCAGAGTAGGCTGGCTCCCTGGTGGGTGGAGGAACGGGAAGAGGGGGCGCATGGGTTCTGGCCGCAATGGTCTTCGCGGTCGGGATGACCTTCATCGACCAGACGATCGTCTCGATCGCGATCCCCGACCTCGAGCAGAACCTGGACCTGAGCGAGACGGGCGTCCAGTGGGTGGTCAATGCCTACCTGCTGGCCCTCTCGGCCACTTTCGCACTCGGCGGCAGGCTGGCCGACACGATGGGCAGCCGACGGATGGTGACGATCGGGGTTGCCACCTTCGCGATCGCGTCGGCCCTCTGTGGCCTGACCCCGGTTGCGTCCTACGCGGAGGCCTGGATCGTCGTCTTCCGGGCGATCCAGGGGGTCGGCGCAGCGATGATGATCCCGGCCGCCCTTGCGCTGGTGATCGGCTCATTCGAGGTCCGCAAGCGCGGCCAAGCTCTGGCGATCTTCTTTGGGATCACCGGGGCCCTCACCTCGATCGGACCGCTCGCCGGGGGCTACCTGACCACGATCGATTGGCGGGCTATCTTCTGGGTCAACGTGCCGATCGCGCTGATCGCCCTGGTGCTGATCGCCTACTCGAAGCCATCCGACACCCGCAAGCCCTCCCCGATCGACATCCCGGGCGCTCTGCTGGTGACCGGCGGGATGGCACTCTCGGTCCTCGGCCTCCAGCAGTCGAGCGTCTGGGGCTGGGGTTCATGGATGACGATCGGCTCGATCGACGTGGGGAGCCTGCTCCTGGTCGCCTTCGTGCTGCGGGAGCTCAAGGTCGAGGATCCGCTGCTCCGGATCAGGATCTTCACCGACCGGGCCTTCTCGTCCCAGAATGTCGTGCTGTTCATCCTCTCTTTCGGCTTCATCCCCCTCTTCTTCTTCACCTCGACCTACGCCCAGCTATCACTCGGAGAGAGCCCTTCGAATGCCGGCCTCTACATCCTCACCTTCTTCATCGGATTCGCGATAGCGGCCCAAGTCGGCGGACGGATACTTGACAAGGTCGGGGCCAGGCCTGCGGTGGTTGCCGGGGGTGCGATCGCAGCGGTCGGCTTCTACCTCTGGGGAAGTAGCCTGACCGATCTCTCCTGGTCGGCCCAGACCCCCTGGATCATCATGTCCGGCTTCGGGATGGGGATGGTGCTCCCAGCCTCGAACACCGACGCGATCAACCGGGCGCCGGCCACCAGCTACGGCGAGGCGACCGGGATCACCCAGACCGTGAGGAATTACGGAGCGAGCCTCGGAATGGCTGTGCTCGGCACGATCCTGATCACCCAGAACAGGCTCAATCTGGAGGACAAGTTGGGCGGTATCGGGGTCCCGAAGGCGGTCGCCGACCGGATCGCCTCCCAGGTCGTAGGTGGGGGCGGCCCCGAGGGCGGGCCGTCCGGAGCGAACGGGGAGAAGGTCTTCGAGGCGATCCAGAACGCATACGCCACCTCGACCTCGACCGTCTTCTACGTGATCGCAGGGGCGATGGCGGTGATGTTCCTCTTCTCCCTCGTCTTCGTCCCAAAGGGACGCGCACCCGAGAAGGTCGCCGATGACGCCTTCGAGTCCCCGGCCGAGGCCGAAGCCGAATCCGAAGCGGCCTGAATCCAGGCTGCGAATCGGGGCGACTGGATTTGAACCAGCGACCCCCTGCTCCCAAAATCTGAAAGGGGAAATCGGGCGAGCCGCATGAGCGCCCGGTTTCCCCGCTGCGATCACGAATCTCGGGGATCGGCGAGCTCCGGGAATTTGCTCAGATTTGCTCGATTTCGGCCCGTTATTGGCAGCGATTAGGCAGCGAGATCGGTCCTTTTCCCGTCGCGCGTCATCCCCCTCTGAGCCATTCCCTCGCTTCTGGCGTGAACTCAAAGGGCTAGTCTGCCAGCACCTCAGCGCTCTTAAGGAGGCTCGGCCCAACTTCAAAATCCTTAGGGGTATTGGTAGCCGCGGCGGCTTGGCAAATACTCTCTACTTCACGGGCTACGGAATCAACAGATTTGCGGGTGGTTAGGAGATCTTCTTTTGACTGTACCCAAGCCTTCACCTCATCGTAGCTCGCGCCCACGCAACTAGAGCCATCAGCGGGAACCGCCGTGCCCGAGCAACCCGCAAAAACGATCAACGCGGCTGCGGCTACCAAAAACCCCGTCCCTCTCATTAAATCCGAATCTAACGCTTTGAAGTCCCGGGTTCAAGCTGGCTGCACACAGGTGGCCTCCCCGGGAGCTCCTCGATGAGCCGATCCGGAGCGAGAACCGGGCGAGAGCTGAAATATTCGGCTCGCAGCGGAGTTATTGGCAGCAATTGGCAGCGAAGCTCCCGGGGGGAAATCGGAGCCGAAAGCTGCCAGAGCCGGAGATCCGCTGCTCAAGCGGTAAATCCGGAATCGGGGCGGCCGGATTTGAACCGGCGACCCCCTGCTCCCAAAGCAGGTGCGCGACCAGGCTGCGCCACGCCCCGTCCGACGGCTGAGTCTAGGGAGCGGGACGGGGCTCAGAGGGCCTGGGCCTCGCGCCAGGCGGTGAATGCCTCGAGGCTGGTCATCTTCGGGGTGTAGCCAAAGGCCTCCTTGAGCCGGGTGTTGTCGAGTACCGGCCGGTAGCGGAGGAAGTCTACCTGGGCCGGGCCGTGTGGCGTCCTGCCGAGCCGGTTGCCAACGAAGAGCGCGGTCTTGATCAGGAAGGCTGGCACCGTAATGGTCGACTTCCCGAGCTCCTCGGCGATCAGGTCGAGGGTTACCGTGCCGTCGCCCGCGACGTTGAAGATCCCGGGCGGTCCGGGGCCCGCCGCCCGGGCGATGATCGCGGCGACGTCCTCGTCCCAGATGAAGACGAAGGGGGTTTCAGAGCCACGAACCTTGAGCAGCCGGTCTCGCCTGAAAAGGGCCGTGATCTGGTTGTCGACCGTCTCCCCCAGGATCGTCCCGATCCGGAGGACGACCTGCTCTAGCTCGGGGTTGGTCTCGCGGTATCCGGCCAGCATCTCCTCGACCAGGCGCTTGTGGAAGGAATAGGGGAAGGCCCGATTGCCCCTTATCGGGTCCGCCTCTACGAGCGGTACCGGACTGTCGGCGTGGTAGCCGTAGGCGGCACCGCTCGACGAAACCACCACCCTTCCCACCCCATGCTCGACCGAGGCATCGAGCACGTTCCGGGAGCCCTCGACGTCGACCTCGTACTCGCGCTCCGGAGTCGTGTCGCGACCGGGATTGACGATCGAGGCGAGGTGGACGACCGTGCCGATCCGGTGCCCCCCGAAAAGGTCACCGATCGCCCGCCGGTCGGTTACGTCGGCAGTCTCGTAGACCACGCCCGGGATCCGTTGGTCTGAATCGGGGATCCGAAGGTCGGCGCTAACCACCGGCCCGTCAGACCCATCACCCCCCGCTAGCGCGGCGACCACCGACCTGCCGAGGAAGCCGCTCCCCCCGGTCACCAGGACGCTCTCCCCGGCGGCCACCGGTCAGGCCTCCCCGGGCTCCGGGGCCGAGTCGGGGCTCCCCCCACCTCTCCTGGCCCACCAGGAGGAGAGTCCGAGCCCGGCGATTATGTCCCAGATACCCCAGACCCCGGCAACCATCGCCATGCCGCCGAGGCCGTCGAAGAAGGAAAAGATGATCCCCAGGCCGAGGCCGGCGTTCCGGACGCCGACCTCGAAGGTGATCGGCCGCCGGTTGTACTCACTCACCTTGAAGCCGGCCGCGATCCCGTAACCGAGGCTGAGGGCCAGGGTGTCGTGGATCACGACCGCGACCAGGACGACCAGGAAGTAGTCCTTGAAGTTCTCGAAGTTCCCGAACAGGGCGAAGACGATGAAGGCGACCAGCGCCAGCAGGCTGATCCGCTTGACCGTCGGCTGGACCTTCGCGGCGAAGGCCGGGACACGGTGCGCTATCGAGAGTCCGAGCGCAAAGGGAATCGCGATCACGATCGCGATGTCGAGCAGCATCTCGACCGCATCGAGCTCGATCGCGGTGAGTATCTGCGAGGCCTCTGGATGGATCCCGCCCCAGAAGGCGATGTTCAGCGGCATCAGGAAGATCGCGAGCAGGTTCGAGATCACGGTCATCGAGACCGAAAGGGCGACATTCCCTCGCGACCGGTAGGTGAGGATGTTCGAAACGTTGCCGGGTGGACAGCAGGCGATCAGGATCATCCCGAGGGCGATCGAAGGGCCGACCCCGAGGATCAGGGTGAGGGTGAAGGTGATCGCCGGCAGGGCGATGAACTGGGCGAGGATCCCGACCGTCATCGCCTTCGGCTCCTTGGCGACGGCCCTGAAGTCGGCCGGTCGGGTGTCCAGCGCTATCCCGAACATGATGAAGGCGAGGACGAAGCCGAGGACGAGCAGCGAGGACTCGTCGAAGTTCAGTCGGACGTCGTCTATCGCGGCGAGCGTCGGGGTCAAGCGGACGCCAGTGGGTCAGCCATCCAGCGCCGCGAGGTGCCGGCGGATCTCCCGCCGGTAGGCGTCCTTATTGACGTAAAAGGGGATCCGGTCGAGCTGGAGGTAGTTGTAGCCCCCGAACAGGTCGGGGGAAGGCCCGTTGATCCGGTCCCACATCTGGTCCGCCAGCCGAGGCGCCTCACGCCCGGCCCGGATGAACTCAGCGACCAGCTCGGACTGGTCGTACCGGCCCTGCCAGCCGAGGCCGGTCGCCTCGATCATCCCGAGCACGAACAGGTTTCGGTTTCGGGGGGTGAAGATGTTCAGGTAGAGGTCGGGGCCGGGCGTCCCGTTCCAGCTCAGGTGTTCGCGGTCGAGGAACGGGTAGTCGAGCCGATAGCCGGTTGCCAGCATCACCATGTCGTATTCCGCACGGGACCCGTCGGCGAAGACGACCTCGCTGCCTTCGAACCGCCCGACGTCGGGCCGGACCCGGATGTCCCCATGTCCTGCGTGGTAGAGGACGAGGGTGTTCATTACGGGATGGGTCTCGTAGATCTTTCCCTCCGGGACCGGAAAGCCGAGACGGGCCGGATCCCCGGTGATCAGGCGGATCACCCTCGAGTCGATCCGCTGCTTGACGGGCGGTGGCAGGGCGGGGCCCTCGTTCAGGGTGTCGGAAGGCCGGCCGAGGATGTACTTGGGGAAGAACCAGTAGCCACTCCGCAGGCTCATGTCGACGGAGCGGGCCTGGCCGACTGCATCCACCGCGATGTCGCAGCCCGAGTTTCCGGCCCCGATCACCAGAACCCTCTTGCCCCGGAACAGTTCGGGCCTTCGGTACTCGCTGGTGTGCAGGAATTCGCCGGTGAACTCGCCCTCGAACTCCGGAATGCTCGGGGTCGAGAACAGCCCGTTGGCGATGATCACTCCGGCGTGGCGGGTGGTCTCGGCCCTGCCGCCAGGCCCTTCGGCCGTAACCAGCCATTCGTCGCCGTCGGGCTCCACCCGGGTGACCGGGTTCGAGAAGCGGAAGTGGTGCCTCAGGTCGAAGGTATCGGCGTAGTCACGGAAGTACTCACGCATCTGCCAGTGACTCGGATAGTCGGGCGTTCCCTCACGCATCGGGAACTCGTCGTAAGCGGTGGTGGTCCGGGAGGAGATCAGGTGGGCTGTCTCATACATCGTGCTCCGGGACCCCTCGATGTCCCAGAGGCCACCGACGTCGGAATGTGCCTCGAACCCGACGAACGGGATTCCCCGTCGGGCGAGGTTCCTCGCTGCACCGAGTCCACTCGGACCGGCACCGATCAGGGCCCAGGGCAGCTCCCCGCTCGTCTCCTCCGCACCGTTGTCACCGACCCCGGCCATCGGCCCGGATCCTACCCCGGTGGGGGTCCTTCCCCAATGGCACCGCCGGTCCGGGTCAACCGTTACCTTTGCCTGATGGCCGAGGTCCTCCCCTTCAGAGCCCTCCATTACGAACTCGCCTCGGTCGGGTCGCTGACCGACGTCACCGCTCCCCCCTACGACGTGATCGACGAGGCGGAGCGGGCCGGGTTGATGGCCCGCTCACCCTTCAACGTGGTCGAACTCGACCTTCCCGTCTCTCCGGAGCCGGATGGCGATCCCTACGCCCGGGCGGCCGAACTCCTGGAAGGGTGGCTCCTCTCCGGGGTTCTGACCCAGGACCGGGAGCCGACCATCTGGGCCCTGACCCAGGACTACACGGGGCCGGAGGGAGGGAAGCAGCGCCGAAACGCGATCCTCGCCCGGGTTCGGGTCACCGATTACGGGCCCGGCCAGGTCAGGCCCCACGAGCGGACCCAGCCCGGACCCAAACAGGACCGGCTCGACCTGACGCGGGCGACCCGGTACAACCTCTCGCCGATCTTCTCCCTGACGACCCGGGATGCGTGGCAACACGTGGAGCCGGTCACCGCCGGGGCTCCCTGGGCCGAGGTGACCGACCCGGACGGAACCGTCCACCGGCTCTGGCCGGTCTCGGACCCGGAGGTCCACGACGCGGTGACCGGGGAGCTGGCCGGCTCCGAGTTGCTGATCGCCGACGGACACCACCGCTACGAGACGGCCCGCACCTACCGGGACGAGGTCGGTGGAGAGGGCGATCATGAATTCACGCTGATGGCCCTGACCGGCCTCGACGATCCGGGGCTGACGGTCTTCCCCACCCCTCGCCTGCTGACCGACCCCGACTCGGACGGACTGGCCCGGCTGAGGGAAGACCTCGCCAGCCCCTTCGAACTGACCGAGGTACCGGCCGGGGCCGATCCCGACCCCGGCGACCTCACGGCAACCGGCTGCTTCGGCTACGTCGATCGGACCGGGGTTCGCTACCTGCTCGAGCTCCGGGACCCCGGAACCCTGATCGACCTGATGCCCGACCGGAGCGACGCCTATCGAACCCTCGACGCAGCGATCCTCGAGAAGGTCGTGCTCGAAGGAATGCTCGGGATGAGCGAGGCCGACGTCGAGGCGAAGAGGGGCATCGCCTACTCGAAGTCGATCGAGGACGCGCTCGACCAGGTCGAGACCGACGAGGCCGATGCGGCCTTCATCCTCCGGGCGACTCCGGTCGAACAGGTAAGGGCGGTCGCCGACGCGGGCGAGACGATGCCCCCGAAGTCGACCTACTTCTTCCCCAAACTGCTCTCGGGCATGGCCTTCAACCCGCTGAGCTGATCAGTAAGGAGTCCACTCATGAAGATCTACACGCGAAAAGGTGATGACGGAAGCACATCCCTCTGGTACGGGGGACGGGTGCCGAAGCCCGACCTGAGGACGGAGGCCTACGGGACGCTCGACGAGGCCTGCTCCGACCTGGGCTGTGCCCGGGCGCTTTGCGGCGAAGAAGAGGCCGAGCTTGCCGGCGACATCCTCGCCCTCCAGAACGCCCTGTTCGTTGCCGGAGCCGAACTGGCAACGGCTCCGGAAGCTGCCGACCGACTCGAGGACGGGGTAAGTCGAGTGACCGAGGTGATGACCGCGGAGGTCGAGGAGGCGATCGACCGGTATATGGATCGGGTCGACCTGCCGCCGAAGTTCGTGATCCCCGGGGGCAACGAGCTCTCATCCCACCTCGACGTGGCCCGAACCGTGATCAGGCGGGCCGAGCGGCGGGTGGTGACGATCAAGCTGGAGGACGAGCTCACCTCCGACGAGCTGATCCGGTTCCTCAACCGGGCCTCCGACCTCTGCTTCGCGATGGCCCGGTTTGCCGACGTCGACGAACCGGAGCTGTTCGAGGGACGGGGCTGATGGGGACTACCGCCAGGGTGACCACCGGGGCCGACCTTCCCTGTGAGGTGGGCCTGGAAGCGGGCGATACGGTCCGGACGATCATCTTCGACCATGCCGGTGAGCTCTCCGACGGTCAGGCAGGCCCCTCCTCTACCCAGGCCGTCAGCGCGGCCCTCGCTGCCTGTACCGCAGTCACCCTGAGGATCTACGCCGAGCGGAAGGGCTGGAGCCTCGAGGGACTCGAGGTCGAGGTCGGGACGACCTATGACGGCCCCAACCCCAACCTGTTCACGGTGAAGATCGGCTGGCCGGAGCACCTCGATCCCGACCAGGTGGAGCGACTGGAGCGAATCGCCGGCAGGTGCCCGGTCCACCGCCTGGTCACCGAGGCGACCACCGTGGAGCTCGAGTCGGCCTGACGTCAGTGGAGCGCGGTCCGAATCGGGGCATCGTCCGGCCCGGGGACCTGGCTCCGGTCCTCCTCTCGGAGGGCGAGGCGGCGGGGATGACCGCCTTCGGGGGTCGTGAGGCGGCCGTGCTCGTCCCGATCCGGGAACGCGACGGGCGGACGGAGATCCTGTTCACCGAGAGGCCCGAGCACCTCGAGAAGCACGCGGGGGAGATCTCCTTCCCGGGCGGAAAGGTCGAACCGGGCGACCGCAGTCCCCTCGAGGCAGCCCTGCGCGAGGCCGAGGAGGAAGTCGGCCTCGCCGCCGATCAGGTCGAGGTGGTCGGAGCCCTGGCACCGGTCGGAACCTTCGTCACCTCGTTCAGGATCAGGCCCTTTGTCGGAATCCTCGACCAGGCAGCCGTACCGGTGCCCGATCCCTCGGAGGTCGCAGCCGTCCTCGGCTTCGGGATCGAGGAGCTGGCGGAGGCCTACGGGATGAGGCGGCTGGTCCGCCGGGGCGTCCCGATCAGGACACCGACCTTCACGATCGGTGACCACATGATCTGGGGGGCGACGGCGAGGATCCTGACCGACCTGATGCGCCGGGCAGAGGCGCTTTAGGGAAGGTCGGGAGCCCCCCGACCGGACTCAGTCGCCGAGTCCCTCGTCCCGCAGGTACCACTCGGAGTCGAGCGCGCCCTGACAACCGGATCCGGCCGCAGTGACCGCCTGGCGGTAGGTGTGGTCGACCAGGTCGCCGACCGCGAAGACCCCGGCGAGGTTGGTCCGGGCCGAGCCCGGCTCGACCTTGACGTAGCCGCCATCGTCGGTATCGACCTGGCCAGTGACCAGCTCGGAGCGCGGAATGTGGCCGATCGCGACGAAGGCACCGTCTACCTCGAAGTCCTCGACCTCGCCGTTGTCGGCCTTCCTCAGCCGGACGGCAGCCAGGGCTCCGTCGTCGCCGGCGATGAACTCCTCGGGAACCCAGGGCGTGCGGACCGTGATCTTCGGGTTCTCCTCGACCCGCTGCTGCATGATCTTCGACGCCCTGAACTCGTCGCGCCGGTGGACCAGCTCGAGACTCGACGAGAACTTCGAGACGAAATCGGCATCCTCCATCGCCGAGTCCCCGCCGCCGATCACCATCGTCCGACGATCCTTGAAGAAGGCTCCGTCACAGACTCCGCAGGTCGAAACGCCGCGACCGGTCAGCTCCATCTCCCCGGGGATCCCGAGGCGTCGTGGCTCCGCCCCCATCGCGAGGATCACCGTGTGGGCCTCGTAAGTGTCGTCACCGACGATCGCCCGGTGGACATCACCGTCGGAGAGCTCGAGCTTCTCGACGTCATCGGTGACGAAACGGGTACCGAAGCGCTCGGCCTGCTCACGGAACTTGGTCATCATCTCCGGCCCCATGATTCCCTCGGGAAAGCCGGGGAAGTTCTCGACGTCGGTCGTGTTCTGGAGCTGTCCCCCCCATTCGAAGCCCTCGAAAAGAAGGGGTTCGAGTTCGGCGCGGGCCGCGGAGATGGCCGCCGTGTAGCCGGCAGGGCCCCCGCCGACGATGATCACTTTTTCGGTTCCATTCGATTCGGCCATCTCGCTCCTTTCCACGTCCCGGCTGACCCGGACACGTCACTTTACTTTATGAAGTAGCGGATCGTCGGCCGGTTTCAGAGGCCGCTCGCCGCCATGTCGCGGGAGGGGTTCCGGTCGATCGGCAGCCCCTTCGTCTTCCAGCCCTTGACCGTCTGCCGGAGCTGGACGAAGGCGACGACGCCGAACGGAATCGGTAGCCAGAAGGCGACCAGCCGATAGATCAGCACGGCTGCGAAGACCCCGGCGTCGGGAAGGCCGAAGAGGACGAAGGTCCCGATCATCCCGGCGTCGACCGCACCTACCCCGGCCGGTACGAAGGGGATCAGGTTCGCGGTCAGGCCGATGAAGAAGCCGAGGACGACCACGCCGAAGGTGACCGGTACCCCGAGTGCCAGGAACGAGGCCCAGAGCACTCCGATGTTTGCCGCCCAGAATCCGACCGGGCCGAAGAAGGCCCCTCCGGCCTTGCCCGGTGTCGAGAGCAGGCGGAGGGCGTCGCGGAGGCCCGGGGAGGCGGTGGCCGGGACGGCCGCGAGGGCGGTCAGGAACCGGCCACCGCGACGATGTCCGGCCAGCCGCTTGAGCCGACGCTCGATATCGGCCGGAACGAGCGCTACCGCCAGGCCGACCAACATCACGAGGCCCGCGATCGCGGCCGGAACGATGGTCAGGCCGCTGGCCGTCGATCCGCTCAAGACCCCGGTCTTCAAGAGGATCCCGAAAACGACGATTGCAACCGGATAGAAGATGTAGTGGAGGGCGATGAAGGCGACCATCCGGGTCGCGACGTCCCGTCGACCCATTCCTCCCTGCCGGAGGGCCCAGTAGGTCAGTACCACTCCCCCTGCCCCGCCGGCCGAGAAGATCAGGGTGGCGGCGAAGCCGGCCATGTTTATCTCGTACGCCTCGCGGATCGTGATCGGGAAGTCGTTGCCACCGACCACGGAGCGAAACAGGGCGATGTAGGCGACGAAGGAGAGGATCCCGCAGACCAGGGCGACCCCGACCCAGAACGGATTCGCCGTGCCGACGGTCGAGATCGCATCCCCGAAACCGGCGAGCTTCGGCAGGAGGAAGTAGATCCCGACGACGAGGATGACGATCAGGAGGGCCGACTGGACGGCGGCCTGGGTCGAGATGGTCGGAAGTTCGGGACCCTCGTCACCCGACTCCGGCCGGTCCAACTCCCCCCCTTCCCCCTTTTCCACCGGTCAGGTGCCTCCGTCCGCTGCCACGGCCTCGAGCTGCCTCAGGCCGCCATTCACAAGTGCGGTGAAGGGCCTGGCCAGCGGTTCGCCCTTTCTGACCAACAGCACGATCGCAAGCCCCGCCAGTAGGTCGACCACATAGTGCTCACCCAGGTAGACCAGCGCGAAACCGAGGGTTCCCGCGTAGACCCAACCGAGCGCTCCCTGAACCTTCCCGCCGGACTCGGAAAGGAGGATCGCCGCCATCACCGAGGTCGCGAAGTGGAGCGAGGGCATCGCCGCCCAGGGATTGGACCCGAGCGTCCCGAAGATCCTGGTCCAGGCCGGACCCCAGAGCCTTTCACCGAACTCGACCATGACCCGTTTGACCTCCTCGTCGGTGTGGCCGTTCTCCGAGGCCCACCACGGTGGCGCGGTGGGCGCCGCGAAGTAGACGACGCAGCCGAGGTCGAAGACGGCCGCCATCTGCCTGGCCGAATGGGGGAAGGCGTCACGGTCCCGAAGCAGGATCCAGAACAGGGCCAGGTAGGGCTGGACGAACCAGAGCCAGTGGGTCCAGGCCGAGATCCGGGTCAGGACCCCCCCGGCCGGACCATCGTGCAGCAGTCGCTGGAGTCGCGCGTTGGGAAGGACGCCCCTTCCGATCCACCGATCGGCGACGATCGGGTAATCGATCAGGAGCCTTCGCCTGAGTCGTGTCGGATTGTCGTAGGGAAGCTCATGGGTTACGGCGAAGGCCCACATCTGCCCGAGGAACAGGGCGACCTCCCGACGGCGCGAACGGGGCCAGAGGACCGCTATCGCGGCCGGTGCGAGCACCGTAGAGGCGACCGTGACCGCAGCCGGAATCCGAAGCTGGCGGCGAATGTGGGGAACGACGACCGCGGCAGCCAGCGCGGTGACGGAGGCCGCCCTGAGCAGGGTCGAGCCCGTCGACCGCCTCCTTCGCCCGGGTCTGGGCTGGAGCAACGAACGGAGCATCGCGGCCAAGGGTAGGCGACCGCGTCCGCGGCTGCCGACGGGCGGCCGGGAGGAAGGCGCCCGTCCGTTCCTTCCGCATAGAATGGGCTCGTTCGTGGTGTTCCCCCGGAGAAAGCCGTTGCCCCTCGCCGCGGCCGCGATCGGAACCGTCGCGGCCGTCCTGATCGGTGCCGATCCGGCATCGGCCCTCTCGCTGAACCCGGACGCGATCTCGCCCGGGATCGCCAAGGGCAACACCCTTCACACGATCATGTTCGTGGTCATCGTGCTGGCGATCCTGGTGGTAAACCTGGCGATCCTGAGAGCGGTTCGGACACGCCATCGCTACGTCGAGGCAGAAGAGGTCGAGACCCCGAGCCGCTCGGGTCGGGTCGGGATCCTGCTCTCCCTGATTGCGGCCGCGATCTTCGTCGTGGCCACCGTCTACACCTCCGCTTCCCGTGAGGTTCCCGAAAGCCGCGCGTCGATCGAGGGAACGCTCGAGGACGGGTCCCTGCGGATAACGGCAACCGGCCAGCAGTGGCTCTGGCGATTCAGCTACCCGAACGGTGCCTTCGGCTATCACCGACTGGTCGTACCCAAAGGCGTGACGATCTCGCTCGAGCTGACCTCGAGCGACGTCGTCCACGGGTGGAACGTGCCCTCGCTCACCGGCAAGGCGCAGGCCGTGCCGGGCCAGACCCACCGGATCAACTTCCGTGCCGACGAGGAGGGGATCTTCCGGGGCTGGGCATCCGTACTCTCGGGCCAGGGCTACGCCGACATGGAGTCCGTCGTGGAAGTCGTACCTCCCGATGAATACCTGACCTACATCCGACGGCTAAAGAAGGAAATCCAGGGTGCTCAGGACATCGTCGAGGGCCAGGTAGAGGCACAGGCCCAAAGGGCAATGAACCAGTGAGCGACGAGGACGAGACGGGAATGGAAGGCAAGGAGGAGGAGACGACAGCTACCCCTGAGGAGGCTCCCGTCGAGGAAGAAGCCGGAACGGCTGAAGCCGAAGGGTCGGCGGAAGCGACATCCGAGCCCTCGCCTGAGGCATCCGAGGAGGAAGTCGTCGTTGTGGAGTCCGAGGATGCAACTGACCCCTCCCCCGACGTCGGTCTCTTTCCCGAAACCGAGCCGATCCCCCGGCCAGAGGTCTCGGTCGAAGGCGAGCCCGGCCCGAGACAGCGCTGGATCGAACTCGCGACGAGCGCTGACCACAAGGACATCGGCCGGATCCTGATCGGTACTGCAGTCGGGTCGCTGTTCCTGGCCGCCGTGCTCCTGGTCCTGCTTCGCCTCCAGCTGGCCGTCCCCGAAAACGGCTTCCTCGAGCCGGTCACGTTCGACCGACTTCTCTCCCTCTACGGGGCGACGGCGATCTTCTTCTTCGTATTGCCCCTCTTCTTCGGCCTCTTCTACTACCTGGTCCCCCTGATGATCGGAAGTCGCGGGACCGCCCTGCCCCGCCTGGGGCAGGTCGGGATGTGGCTGATCCTGCTCGGCGGGGTGTTGCTCTACTCGACCATCCTCTACACGCCGCCCGAGGCCGGGATCAACCCGCTCCCGCCGCTCTCCGAACTCGCCTTCACCTCCAATAACGGAGTCGATGCCTGGATTGCCGGGGTCGGACTGGCGACCCTCGGTTACATCCTGATCACCGTCGACCTGCTGGTGACGATTCGACACCTCCGGGCACCTGGAATGGCCTGGCGCCGGACACCGGTGCTGGTCTGGACCGCTGCCGTCGTCTCCTGGCTGTTCGCGATCATCGGACCGATCTTCCTTGCCGCGGCAACGATGCTGATGATCGATCGTCGACTGGGGGGCGGCTTCTTCACCGGGGGTGCCGGCGGGGCACCACTGCTCTGGCAGCACCTCTCCTACATCTTCTTCGCCGGGGTCTACGCGCTTACCGCGATCTCGGCGCTCGGAGTAGCGACCGAGGTGATCCAGACCTTCACCGGGAGGCGATCGCCCGATCGCAGGGTGATATTCGGATCGATGGTGGCAATCGCGGTAATGGGGACGCTTGCCTGGGGACAGAACATGTACACGGCCCCGATTCCGATCGGCACCAAGTACTTCGCAATGTTCATGGCCATCGGCCTGATCGTCCCCTTCGGACTGATCTACAACTCGCTGATCCGGGCGGTATCGAGGGCCGACTTCCACATGCGGGCGCCTCTCCGCTACGCGATGGGCGCGCTCTCGTTCGGCTCGATCGGGCTGCTGGTCGAGCTCAGTCAGTCGACGATCGCAGTCGGGACCCAGCTCCAGCAGACTTACGACGCCTGGGCCGCGACCCACTTCGCGCTGATCGGTTTCGGGGTGTTCGGTGGTCTCGCCGCCATCAGCTACTGGTACCCGAAGATGACCGGCCGGATGCTGAACGAAGACCGGGCCCGGAAGTCATTCTGGCTGGTGGTCGCAGGCACCCTGATCGCCGTGGTGCCCCTGTTCGGCGCCGGTGTCGAGGGACAGGTGACCGACGCCTTCCGGTTCGCCGAGGGTGAGGGGGTCAGCCCGTACAACCTGGTTGCAACCCTGGGAACCCTGCTGCTCTTCCTGGGCATCGTCCTGACGATCGGGAACCTGATCCGAAGCCGGGTCGAGGAACCCCTGGCGCCCCCGGATCCCTGGCTCGGCGAGACTCTCGAATGGCTCGCCCTCTCACCGCCACCACCCCATAACTTCGATGAGCTGCCCGACGTCCGCAGCGACGTCCCGCTGACCGACATCCGCGAAGTCCTGGCCCGTATAGACCGTGAGCGTGATCACGAAGCACGCGAAACCGAGCCGGTAGCCTGATCCCATGAGCGCTGACGCCACCGGTGCAGGAGTTCGCGGAAGGCCCGAGTCGGGCAACTCGCTGCTCGGCGACGTGGTGGCAGTCGTCCTCGATTACCTCAGCCTGACCAAGCCGAGGATCATCAGCCTGCTGCTCCTGACCACGGTCGCGACGATGTTCGTCGCCGATCCGGCCGGGCCGTCCCTCTCGGTCATCCTCTGGACCATGCTCGGCGGTTACCTGGCCGCCGGAGGTGCCGGGGCGATCAACCACTACCTGGACCGCGATCGCGACGCCCTGATGAGCCGGACCAGCGGCAGGCCCCTGGTGACCGGGCGGATAGATCCGGTCAATGGCCTGATCTTCGGGATCGGCCTGGGCATAGCCGCCTTCGGACAGCTCTGGATGACGGTAAACCTGTTGACCGCCGTCCTGGCGATGGTCGGTCTGCTCGGCTACGTCCTCCTCTACACCCTCTGGTTGAAGCCCCTGACCCCGCAGAACATCGTGATCGGCGGCAGCGCCGGTGCGGTCCCGCCGCTGGTCGGCTGGGCGGCAGCCACCGGAACCCTCTCCTGGGAGGCCGCCTGGCCCTTCCTGATCGTCTTCTTCTGGACCCCGCCGCACTTCTGGGCGCTCTCGCTGATGATCAAGGACGACTATGCCCGGACCGGCATCCCGATGCTCCCGGTGGTCCGGGGTGAAGCCCACACCCGGCGCCAGATCCTCCTTTACGCGGTCGTCCTCCTGGCGGTTTCGCTGGGACCGGTCGTTACCGGGCTGCTCGGGGGCCTCTACCTGGTCTCGGCCCTGGTCCTCGGGGTCGCCTTCGTCGGGTTTGCAGTCCTGCTCGAGAGGCGTGCCGGGGAGCGCCTGGCCCTGCGGACGTACCTCTTCTCACTCGCCTACCTCGCCCTTTTGTTCATCGCAATGGCCGTCGACGCGGTCGCCTGACTGGAGGCTGCCTGAAATGGATCGAAACACCTCGAAGAAGCTCCTCTCCTCGGGCCTCCTGACCGGGACCGGGATCGCGATCCTCTTCGCCTTGACGTTCCTCTTCTCGACCCTCTACCTCGCTTCCTGACCGATGGCCGACGAGTCCAGCCAGCCGACTATTCCCGAGCCGACCGAGACGATCCGCCTGCCGGCACCGTCCTGGGCACCGGCCGTCCTCGCCTTCGGGATCCTTGGAATCGTCGCGGGTGCCTTCGCGACCGGCTTCATGTTTCCGCCGCTCTGGTTCGCAATCCTCGGAGCGTTCCTCGCGATCTTCGCCCTTCGGAGCATGATCCGGCGCGGCGTCCGGTCGTTCTACGGACTCCCGCGTGAAGAGGACCAGCCGCGAGCCGAGATTCCGGTCGACAGCTTCGGCCCACCCCGTCTGGACTGACCTGCCCTCAGGCAGCCTGCCGGTCGGGGGGACCCCCCGAGGTGGCACCGTCGGTGGTCCAGGCCCTCATGATGTCCCTCATCGAGAGAACTCCGACCAGTTCGCCGTCGGCACAGACGACCAGGTGCCTGATTCCCCGCTTCGACATCTCGGTCGCAGCCCGCTCCATGCTCCAGTCCGGGGATGCGGTGATCACCTTCTCGCTCATGTGGTCCCGAACCAGCTCCGAGTCGGGATCGAGTCCCGAGCCGATGGCATTCAGCAGATCGCGCTCCGTCAGCACCCGGGGAACGGGCCACTCCTCGTCCTCGACTATCGCCGCGCCTATCCCTCGCTCCGACATCCTCGAAGCGGCTTCGCGAAGGCTCAACCCGGGGCCGATCCTCAAGACGACCTCCGACATCCCGACCTGGATCTCCACCTCTGTTCCTCCCTCCGACCCCGGATTCACGGTTCCGAGAGTTTGTGCTGATTGTCTCCAGCCTACCGGAAGCGGGAGCGCCCGTAAAGGCCTGGCCGATCGGTAGAATCTGGGTTCCCGATGAGTCGTCGTTCCCTCACCCTCAAGACCCTCTCGACTCTTTCCGCAGGCGGACTGCTCATCGCGCTTGCCTCCGGATGTGGGACCGAGAGCTCGGCCGAGATCTCGGGCGGCTTCCAGGACAGGGGCCGACAGATCTTCAACTCAAACTGTGGGACCTGCCACAAACTGGCCCAGGCCGCAAGCCAGGGGAATCAGGGACCCAACCTCGACACCGCCTTTGCCGCGGCCCGAGCTGCCGGAATGAGCGAGGACACCGTGAAGGGGGTGGTCCTCTACCAGATCTACCACCCCCGTCCTTCCGTCCAGGGATATCCCGGAGTCTCGATGCCGGCAAACATCGTCTCCGGCAACGACGCCGAGGACGTGGCGGCCTACGTGGCCCGCTACGCCGGTGTCCCGGGTGCCAAGCCGCCGATTGCCCCTGGTGAGGGTCCGGGCGCCCAGGTCTATGCGAACCAGGGCTGTGGCTCCTGCCACGTCTTCACCGCCGCGGAATCGGCCGGCGTCCTCGGGCCCAACCTCGACGAGAACATTCCGAAGATGTCCAAGGCCCAGATCAAGCAGGCCATCACCAACCCGAGCGCAACCAAGGCAAAGGGTTACGAGAACGCCGTGATGCCGAACCGCTGGGCCAACCTCCCGCCGAAGGAACTCGACGAGCTGGTCAACTTCCTCGTCGATTACGCCGCCGGTCCCGGCGGGAACTGAGGACCGGCCCGCTACCGGACCCGGCAGCGTGGCCGCTCGCCTGAAGAACCTCTCGATCTCTCCGGAGACCTACTCGAAGGTCGCCGGGGCTGCCCTGGTCGCGCTGATCCTGATCGTCTTCACCGGCTCAGCGGTGCGCCTGACTGCCTCGGGGCTCGGCTGCCCCGACTGGCCCCGCTGTTACGGGGAGTACATCCCGCCCAGCCAGCTGAACGCCTGGATCGAGTTCGGGAACCGGATGCTGACCGGCCTGGTCGGCCTGGCCGTCGTCGCCGCCTCCCTGCTCGCGTTCTTCCGGCGACCCTTCCGGTGGCACCTGGCAGCGTTCGGCGCCCTGCTGCCCCTTGGGGTAATCGGACAGGTGGTACTCGGTGCCTTTGTGGTCGAATACCACCTCCCACCGGAGCTGGTGATCGGGCACTTCATCCTCTCGATGATCCTGCTCGATGCTGCCTTTGTGCTCTTCTGGTGTTCACGCTACGAGCCCGGGGAACGTCGCTTCTCGACCGATGTCTTCGGGGTGTGGTCGGTCCGGGCCCTGATTCCACTCGGCCAGCTGACGGTGATCCTGGGGACGATCACCACGGCATCCGGACCACACCCCGGTGACCACGATCGTGAACTGGTCCAGAGGTTCGACTTCAAGGGACCCGAAACGCTCGAGTGGATCGTCCAGCGACACGCGACGATGGCCATCCTGTTCGGACTTGCGACCCTGGTGGTTCTGGCGATCATGATGCGTCGGGGAGGTGACCGGAGGGCGGTCAGGCCCGTCTCGGTCGTTGCCGGCCTGATCGGCTTCCAGATCGCCCTCGGGATCACCCAGTGGCTGCTCGAGCTCCCGGCGATCCTGGTCTGGTTCCACGTGGTGACCGCGACCCTGATCTGGGTCGCGGTGCTCTGGGCGGTCGCGACTGCCGGTCAGATCGACTACGACCGGGGAAGAGCGCCGGCCCGAGCGGCGCCGGGGGTTTCCTGACCAAATGGATGACTTTCTTGAAGATTCACACTCCGTTTTCGAAGGCTTCGAACCCGACCCGTTCGACCCCGACCAGGTGATCGATGGTGACCCCGAGGCCTTCGACCTGACCCTTTCGGAGTCAGGCGATGGGGCCGAGGTGGCCGGCTTCTGGATGTGCACCCCGGGAACCTTCTCCGACACCGAGGAAGAGGAATCGTTCGTCGTGATCCGGGGCAAGGCCGAGGTCGAGATGGCCGACGGCACCAGGATTGCCCTCGGGCCGGGCGACACCCACAGCTTCCGGGCCGGTGAGAAGACCGTCTGGAAGGTGACCCAACCGCTGGTCAAGTCCTACTGGGCCAGACCGAGCCACGGCTCGGCCTAGCCCGGCGCCTGGCCGTCCCCAGAATCTCCGTCGGAGGCAGCTTGTGGGTCCTCCGGACCCTCCCCATCGAGCTTGTCGGTCCCACGAATCATCCGCCAGGCACCCCGCATGGCGACGATCGAGACGAAGGCCCCCAGCAGCAGTGCAGCGATGAACCCGACCGTGGACGAGATCAGCTTGGCGAGGAGGATGACCAAGGCGGCAGCGATGATGACCGCAACGACCCATCTGAACGCGGCCTGTTCGGACTCGAGCGGGTTGCCCAGCCTGAACCGCCGGTCTGGCCCGCCCTCGGTCAGAGGATGTAGATCGTCGTGAACACCACGACCCACATGATGTCCACGAAGTGCCAGTAGATGCCGGGCACTTCGACACCGAGATGGTCCTTCTCGGCGGGGCCGAAGTGGCCGCGGAAGGCCCTGATGTTGGCGAAGGTCAGCAGTAGCAGGCCGACGAATACGTGGGCCCCGTGAAGTCCGGTGAGACTGAAGAAGATCGAGCCGAAGGCCCCGTCCGCCGGTGAGAAGCCGATGTGGATGTACTCGTTGATCTGGATGAAGAGGAAGGTCACACCGAGCAGCCAGGTCATCACCAGTCCCAGCTTCAGTCCGTTGTGGTTGTTGTGCCGGATCGCCTCCAGCGCGTAGTGCACGGTGAAGCTCGATGAAATCAGGATGACCGTGTTAATCCCGGCAATCAGGACCGGCAGCTCGATTCCAACCGGAGGCCAGGTATCGGGGCCGACGACGACCCGGAGGAAGAAGTAGGCCGCGAAGAAGCTCGCGAACAGCATCACCTCCGAGAGGATGAAAAGGAGGATCCCGAGGATCGTCTGATCGATCCTGGCGCTCTGGTTCGCCGCAGGAGGACCGTGGTGGTGATCGTCAGCTGGGGTTGCGTGACCCGCGGTGGCGACGCTGGCGCTCTCCATCAGACCTCCACCCCCGCTTCCTCGCCGTCCCCGGCCGCAACCGCGGCGACCACGGTTTCCCCGGCGCGCCCAGCCTCGTGGTGGGAGACCGGCTTGTCGGTGAACTCCCGGACACGCCCGATCAGGTCGTCCTTGAGCCACTGGGACTCATCCCCGGGCAGCGTCGAAATCAGGACGTCATCCACCTGGTAGAACTCGATCGCGTTCTTGACCGCGGAGAACGGGTCCGAGGCGAGCGGCTGCCCCGTCGCGTCGACGTCGCTCTCGTAGAGCTTCGCCATCAGTCCAGCCAGCCCCCGGGTGACCGCCGCCTGGGGTACCCCTTCGGTCGATGGGGCGATGATCGTGTACCTGTGGGGACTCTCGGCGGCCCTCGCCAGCAGGCGGTCGGCAAGGTCGGGGCTCGAAAGGGTCTGGTTGCCGATCACGAGGGTGTGGGTAACGTCCTGACGGACCGAGTCATCCTCGATCCGAACGGGAATGTGGGTCACGGTGGTCCCGGGGGCGAACTCACCCTTGGCCCACTCGACCAGATCCCGCCTCGCGAAGCCGAACCTCGTTTCGTAGAGGCAGGAGAGCAGGACCTCGGATGGCCGATGACTCCGGATCGCATCCCCCAGGGCCAGCTCCGAGGCCGGATCGAGGACCTCACCGACTGCTTCGATGCCGAACTCGTCGAGGACCGCAAGGGTGACTTCGACCCGACTGCGCGCGGCCTGAGCGGTCTCCTCCGGAGAGGTGATCTGGCCGGCGGTCGGGCGATTGGCCGGGGCCACGGCGACCACGTAGGAGGCCTCCGGCGCCCGTTCCTTGGCGGCACCGAGGAGCTTCCGGCCACCGGCAACCTCGTTCAGGAAAAGGAGCAGGGGCCGCACCGGTTACGTGGCGGCGGGGACGGTCGAGGGCTTCGGCTCCGGGACAGTCGCTTCCGCATCCTCGTCGCCCATGATCGCGTGCCTGGCGCCGGGCGTCCCGTACTCGTAGGGACCGCCGACGACCCTCGGGATCTCATCGAAGTTGAAGGTCGGGGGCGGCGAGGAAACGAGCCACTCGATCGTCTTCGACCTCCAGGGGTTGCCACTCGCCTTCGGGCCGTACTTCCAGCTGACCACCATGTTGTAGAGGAAGACCAGCTGCGCGAGCCCGAGTATCAGGGAGAAGAAGCTGATCACCAGGTTCCACTCCCCGAACTGGCTGGCGTAGTCGGCAACCCTTCGGGGCATCCCCTCGAGACCGATCCAGTGCTGCGGGATGAAGGTGCCCCAGGTGCCGATCATCGTGCCCCAGAAGTGGATCCGGCCGAGGCGTTCGTCGTACATCCGACCGGTCATCTTCGGGAACCAGTAGTAGATCCCGGCGAAGATCGTGAACACCGATCCGCCGAACAGGACGAAGTGGATGTGGGCGACCACGAAGTAGGTGTCGGACATGTGGATGTCGAGCGGGACCATCCCGAGCATCACGCCACTGATCCCACCCACCGTGAAGGTCACGATGAACCCGAGGGCGAAAAGCATCGCCGTCGAGTAGGTATGGATCTTGCCGTAGAACAGGGTTCCCAGCCAGGAGAAGACCTTGATCCCGGTCGGCACCGCAATCAGCAGCGTCGTGAGCATGATCGGGACACGCAGCCAGGAGAACATCCCGGCGACGAACATGTGGTGGGCCCAGACCGAATAAGACAGGACGACGATCCCGAGCAGGGCAAGGGCCATCAATCGGTAGCCGAAAATCGGTTTTCGGGCGTTGGTCGCGATCACCTCGGAGATGATCCCGAAGCCAGGCAACATCATGATGTAGACCGCCGGGTGTGAGTAGAACCAGAAGATGTGCTGGTAGCTGAGGACGTCGCCTCCCTCGAGGAAGTTGAAGAAGTTCATCCCCATGATCCGTTCGAGGAGGACCATGAACTGGACCCCCGCGATGAACGGGGTCGCCCCGACCACGATCAGCGAGGTCGAGAGGTTGGCCCAGACGAGCAGGGGCATCCGCCAGAGGTTCATTCCGGGCGCACGCATGGTGATGATCGTGACCAGGAAGTTGACCGAGGTCGCGATCGAGGATGCTCCGGCGAACTGGACGCCGACGTTGAAGAAGCTCTGCCCGAGCGGTGCCCCGGTCGATAACGGCGCGTAGCCGGTCCAGCCCGCGTCGAAGGAGCCACCGGGAGCGAGGAAGCTGCCCATGAAGATCACTCCGGCGATCGGCAGCAGCCAGAAACTGAGGGCGTTCAGCCTCGGGAAGGCCATGTCGGGCGCACCGATCATGATCGGCAGCACGTAGTTGGCGATCCCGGCGAACATCGGGATGATGAACAGGAAGATCATCACCGTCGCGTGGGTCGAGAAGAGACCGTTGTAGACGTTCGGGTCGACGATCTGGGTCCCCGGCTGGGCGAGCTCGGCCCGGATCAGCATCGCCAGGAGCCCACCGACGAAGAAGAAGAAGAAGGTGGTGACGATGTACTGGATGCCGATGACCTTGTGGTCGGTGTTGAAGGTGAAGTAGTCCTGCCAGCGGGTGGCACCGTGGCCGGAGTGGTCGTCGGGCACGGTCGGCTTGCCCGCGGCCCAACGGAACCAGTAGGAGAAGGCGCCGAAACCGATCAGGAATCCGAACGGCGCGGTGATCAGGGGGACTATCACCTGGGGATAGCCCGTCTGCTCGGTCTGGAAGGCGTCGAGTCCGGAAACGAGCCTGAGGATTACGACCAACCCGAAGCCGAAAGCGGCACCTATCAGGGTCCCGAGCGCCGCTCGGTACCAGCCCGGCTCTCTCAAAGCATGTGCCATCAGCTTGCTCCAATCATGACTGAGTCACGTTGTCCCGCGTCGTCTCATCGACTCCACTGCCACCGATACCATTTTCCGCCTTCTGGATCTGCCTCTGGATCTCGAGTGCCTGGTCGGCCGTCAGGATGAGGCCGGTCGGCACCCTCTCGTCCAGTCCCTTCACCCAGCGGTTGAACCTCTTCACCGGCTCGACCACCACCTTGGCCCGCATGACCGAGTGGCCCGCCCCACAGAGCTCGGTACAGATCAGCTGGAAGGTACCGACCCGATCCGGCGTAACGACCGCGTCGGTGGTGATCCCGGGCACGTTGTCCTTCTTGATCCTCCACTCGGGGACCCAGAAGGAATGGAGGACGTCCTGGGCATTCATGTTGAAGACGACCTGCCGCCCGACTGGAACGTGGAACTCGCCCTCCGACCACTTGTTGCCCTCGGTGGGGTAACCGAAGGTCCAGGCGAACTGCTGGGAGTAGACGTTGACGATCAGTGGGTCGGAATCGACCTCCTCGATGTCGTCGAGGACCGCCCAGCTGTACCCGGCCGCAAACAGGACGATGACCGTCGGGATGATCGTCCAGACGAGTTCGAGCTTGGTGTTGCCGTGGATCGGCAGGCCGTCGCTCTCGTCGCCGGGCTTGACCCTCCAGCGGTAGAGGGCGTAACCGAGGAAGACGCAGACGATCGCGAAGACGAACGAGGAGACGACGATCATCCAGTCGAGCAGGGTGTCGATCGGTCCGGCCGCGGTGGACCCGGCCTCGCCGTTCCAGTCGATCTGGACCATCAGCACCGCAATGACGGCGCCGATCGCGAGGGAGACGATCGCAAGTCTGAGGTAAGGGACCTTTGGCATCAGACAGCGCGGATTCTACCCGAGAGCCCCCCCGGACGACCGCCTCACGGACCGGACGGGGGAAGCGGCCGGATCTCACCGGCCGATGCCCGAATCACGTCCCGAGCCACCCCTTCCCAGCTCCAGTGGTGATCGGCCGATGCGGCCAGGGCGAGTTCGAGCGCCGTGCGCTGCTCATCTGCGGTCACGAGCCACCGATCGAGCCTGGATGCGATCCCGGGCACGGCATCCGGTCCGAGGTCGAAAGAAAGGAAGGGGGCGGCACCGGGCACGTCTTCGGAGAGCGTCGCAGTGACCTCCTCCAGCCCGGAATGCCTGGCGCAGACGGGCATCACCCCGGAGGCGGCGGCCTCGGCCGCGACCATCCCGAACGCCTCGGGGAAGGTGCTCGGAACGACCATCGAATCGGTCGGTGGGACGAGTTCGGCAACTTCATCGTGCTCGAGGCGCCCGGTGAACAGGATCGACCCTGCCGACGAACGTGCTGAATCCCGATAGTCCGCCGGCGGGTCGGCCAGGAAGTCGTCGAGCATCTCGAGCCGACCGGCCGTTCCCCCTTCGAGGCCCCGGCCCTCGGCGGCAATCGCCCGGGCGCCGGCGAGGTCTCCCTCCGAGAGCCTTTCCACCAGGGCTTCCAGGCCATCGGCGAACTCGCCGAACCCGGCGAAAAGGAGGGTTGCGCCCGGGTGGTTACGGTGGACCATCGGCCAGGCCGCGGCCAGCAGGTCGACCCCCTTGGAGACGATCAGCTTGCCGACAAAGACGACTCGGGGCCCTTTCGAGCCCGCGAAAATACGAAGTGCTGCCGAGGCCCTCGGACGATCGCGGCCCAGGCCAGAGCCACCGTTCCGGTCGGCGATCCGGTCGGCGAGCGCGTCGAGCAGGTCACCGGCCTGCGAGCGATCGACCGGGTGGAAGCTCTTGGGATCGACCCCGGGGGGGCCAAGGCCGGTCTTCTCCTCGAGGCCGATCCCGGGGATCGTCTCCCAGAGGCTTTCGGCCGTATGCCGGGAGCCGACCAGGATCGCCGACGCCCGTTCCAGGCCCTCTCTCGCCCAGGGAACGAAGCGCGGATTCGGACGGATCGTGTACTCGAGGTCGGATCCGTGGTTCTTGACTGCGAACGAGGGAATCCCCGCCCGAGCCAGGATCACCGGCCCCATGACCAGGTGGTTGGCGAGCGCTGCATCCGGTTCACCGGTTCGTTCGACGACCTCGGCCACGGCTTCCACGTTGGCCTCGACGTAGGCCTCGATCTCCTCGTCCCCGAGCGAGGGGAATGCCCGGGCCTCGAACCCTTCGTAGCGATCCTCGACGTAGACCGGAAGGACCTTCCCGATCGGGGGCAGGTAAACCGTGACCGAGCCCGGTCCGTCGCTCGAGCCCGTGGCGGTGACGGTCAACTCGCCGTCATCCCAGGTGCCGACCGCATCGACCCAGTCGAACCCGGCCGCGTCGCGGTCCTGGCAGAAGAGGTGGACCTCGTGTCCCAGTCCGGCCAGCGCCCGGGCCAGGTTGGCGTTGTAGATGTTGCTCCCGGTGCCGCGCAGCAGATAGCCGTGGAAGACCAGGATCCTCATCACTCTCTATTCTCCCCAACCGAACCGATGGGAAGCATCACCAACGGACAGCTCTGTCGACTGAGGGCCCCCGCTTCCGGACGGGAGTCCCTTGCCTTCGTCGAGGGCGACACCGTCTACAGGGACGAGCAGACCGGGGAAGAGCTGGATCCGGTGGCGGTCCTGCTGCCGCTTGCCCCGAGTGCCTCGCGCCTGCCCCGGGCGCCGCTAAACCTGAGGATCTGCCGGCGCTGTCGTCAGCTCACGGCGCGGGACTTGGCCGAGTGCCAGTTCTGCGGCCTAGTTTCCTGAGCCGCAAGCCCCGGGCCGGGGCGTCGAATCAGTTCTTGCCGACGATGGTCGCGGTGTAGAGCAGCGCGTTCGAGCCGTAGTAGCAAGCGTACTTCCGGACTGAATTCTCCTTGCGCTGCGGGCGGGAGCTCTCGAGGGCCGGGTTCGGCTGGCCGGTATCGGGATCGACCCCGAGGCGACACTTGCCCGGTGATCGGCTGGCCCGCCAGGTGTAGTTGGCCTCGGCCTCGGCGCAGGTCGCTGGATCGAGGACCCCGGAGATCGAGTTGAAGTTGCAGGCCCGGGGCTTCCAGAGTGCCGGAGCCCAGGTCGGGATGGTCAGGCCAATCATCTGCCCGGCAACCACGTTGAGGGGCTCGTCGAGGGCAAAATGAACCCTGCTGCCGAAGTAGGCGTTGAGCGTCTCGACCGGACTCTGTCGGACCATCCTCCATTGGGGGGGTCCGGACTCCTTCTTGACGCGCTTGAGGACGGCGATCCCGGCCTGGGAAGGCGAGCCGAAGAGCTCGTTGAAGAAGGGTGCCTGGGCCGGACGGACCGTGCCGGCATCGTCGATCTCCCGCTTGGTCGGTCGGGAGAGGTAGATCGACCAGGAGACGATCTTGCCCGACCATGGGACGGAGAAGGGGAGGCTCCGGGAGGAGTCCGAACGCTTCACCTGGTAGGCGGTCACCTTTCCTTCGACCACGCAGTCGCGGCTGAAGTCGGTCCCGCAGTTCGGTTCCAGGTCTTCCCGACCGGTGCCGAGGGTTATCCGGCGCTCTGACTTGGCTCCGGCGTCGGGCGGCAGGGTCGAGAGGAAGGAGAGGCCGATCGTCGCGAAAGCGATCCCGGCGGCGATGGTCAGTCGCACTGACGCCCCGTGGAACCACTTGGCACTTGTCTGGCTGGTTGAAGGCATGTTCTCCTGAGGTAACACCGAACCCCTGGCCGGGTTGCTGGCGGCGGGGCTACTTGTAGCGGTAGGTGATTCGGCCCCTGCTGAGGTCGTAAGGCGAAAGTTCGATCTTTACCCGGTCGCCGGGGAGGATCCGGATGTAGTGCCGGCGCATTTTTCCCGAGATGTGGCCGAGCACCTCGTGGTCGTTGTCGAGGCGCACCCTGAACATGGTGTTAGGCAGGGCCTCGGTGATCTCGCCCTCCATCTCGATTTTTTCTTCTTTGCCCATCGCGATCGAGGCTACTACTCACCCGTCCCGGACCATCTCCCTGGCCAGGGCCACAGCATCGCTTGCAGATTCGACCTCGCCGGTCCAGACCGCGCCCTCCAGGCGTTCGATCAGCTGACCCAGCTCCGGCCCGGCCTCGATGCCCACTTGGCGGGCGAGTTCATCACCGGTGATCGGCAGGCGGGGTGGTCCGGTCTCGTGCCAGACCAGGCCTTCGGCGACCATCTTCGATGCGAGGTCGAGGTGGGCCTCGACCATCTCGGTGCTTGCGACCGGCCCCGTCCCGCGGGCCGCCAGCCTGTCGGCGACGGTCAGCAGGGTCACGTCGACTGAAACGGGTGAGGTCCTCTTCAGGTACTGGTAGACCTGATCCGGGGTCGGTGGTTCACCGGCCGCCATGAAGCCGAGGATCAGGTGATGGCGGGTCAGGTCGGCCACGTGGCGGGCGAGCCGCCGGGACGCCCTCAGCCGACCGAACATATCCGCGACCTTGGTCGCTCCGACCTCGTCGTGCCCGCGGAAGCCCACGAAACCGTCCCGCTCCGCCCTTGTCTCGGGCTTCGCGCAGTCGTGGAAGAGCGCCCCCAGCCGCAGGCCGACGGCCCGATCGATCCCGTCGGCGAGGGGCTCCGAGAGGAGGTCCGAGGTCCGAACGGCGGAGTCTCCGACGAACCGGTCGAGTTCGGTCTCGATCCGCAAGACCCCTTCGAGCACCTCGATCGTGTGGCCGTAGACGTCGAGGTGGTGGTTGGGGCCCTGGATGACCCCCTTGAGCTCCGCGAGTTCGGGCAAGATGACCTCCATTGCCCCGGTCTGGTCGAGCGCCTCGACACCACGAAGGGGATCACGGGAGCCGACGAGGAGGAGGAACTCGGAGAGGACCCTCTCTCCCGCAACTGAATCGAGCCGGGGGGCTGCGGCCCGGGCGAGCTCGAGGGTCTCCGGTTCGACTTCCCAGCCGAACTGGGCCGAGAGACGGGCCGCCCTCATCACCCGGAGTGGGTCCTCGGTGAAGGATCGCTCCGATACCGCCCTGAGGACACCGTCCTCGAGGTCGCTAACACCTCCTAGAGGGTCGATCAGGGGACCGCCGCCGATCGGAACCGCGATCGAACCCACCGTAAAATCCCTGTGCTCCAGGTCCCCCTCGATGGTCGAATCCCTCAGACCGGTCACGTCGACCTGCCAGGCGAGCGAGCGATCCTGGGCGCGCCAGGTGGCGAACTCGTCCGAGAGCTCGAAGGCGATACCGCCCAGGCTCCCGGCGATCGCCCGGGCCACCCCTTCGGGATCACCGGCCACGACCAGGTCGACGTCAGTCACCTCGTGTTCGAGGAGGGCATCCCTTACTGCTCCTCCGACGATCCAGGCTCCATCACCTGCCCCGGCCGACTCGACCAGTTCCGGCAGCCCGGCCACCGCCTCGGCGGAGAGCAGCCTCTCGACCGCGTCGCCCGCCGCCATCACCGGGATCCGGCGGCCTCCCGCGGTACCCGGGCCGAAAGACCGCAGGTCACCTCGTAGTTGATCGTGTCGAGCAGTCCGGCGAGGTCCTCGGCCAGGATCCTCTCTTCCCCGTCCCACCCGATCAGCACGACTTCATCACCGATCCCCACCTCAGCTTCCCCGGGTGGCCCGAGGTCGACTGCGACGTTGTCCATCGAGATCGTCCCGGCGACTGGCAACCGACGACCTCCGACCAGAACCGGGGCCTTCCCGGAGAGCCCGCGCCTGTACCCGTCCCCGTAGCCGATCGGGACGGTGGCAACCTCGGTCGGACCGGAGGCGGTCCAGGCCCGGCCGTAGCCGACCGAATCACCCTCCGTGAGAGTCCTCAAGGAACCGATCCAGGAAACCAGCGAAAGGACCGGCTCCAGACCGAGATCCGAGGGATCCCGTCCGAAGGGGTCCATTCCGTAGAGCGCAACGCCCGGCCTGACCAGGTCCAGATGGGAGGCGGCCTCCCGGAAGACCGCAGCACTGTTGGCCGCGTGGGCCAAGGTCTCCGGGTGTTCCGTTCGCACGGCCTCGACTACCCCGAGGAATCCCTCGAGCTGCTCGTCCAGGAAGGGGTCGGACCGATCATCCGCCGTCGCGAAGTGAGTCCAGACGGCTTCCAGCTCCAGGTCGCCGGAAGATGCGGTCCGCTCCGCCATTCGGAGGAGGCGTTCGGGGTCGCGACAGCCCAGTCGACCCATCCCGGAGTCGTATTTGAGGTGGAGCTTTGTCGGTCCCGGCGCCCGTTCGGCCAGCCGTTCCACCCGGTCGATGAAGCCCTCCTCCCAGACCGGCAGCTCGGCCCCGGCACCGATCGCGACCTCGAGTTCCGGTCCCGTCAGGGCGCCGAGGACCACCACGGGGATCTCGCTGGAGATCTCCCGCGCGGCAACGGCCTCATCCGCCGTCGCGACACAGAACCTGTCCACGCCGACCTCGGCGAGAGCCGAGCCACAGAGCCACATTCCGTGCCCGTAGGCATCGGCCTTGATCACCGGGCAGATCCCGACTCCGTCGCCAACCACCCCACGGACCACCTCCAGATTCCGCCGGAGCGCGTCGAGGTCGATCCAGGCGACCGCCCTCATGCCGGTGGGGCTCACTCGCCGGTCAGGGCCGCCAGCACGTCGACCCTGGTCACGACCCCGACCAGCTTGCCGTCGTCGTCCACGACCGGGAGACGGTTGTGGTGCTTGCTGGAGATCAAACGGCCGGCCTCACTCGCATCCTCGTCGGGCCCGATCGTCAAGGGGTCGGGGGTCATCAGGTCGGCCGCGTTCGCGGCGAAGGCCTTCTGAGCCCGCTCCTCGAAGTGCTTCATCGACTCGAGGAAGACGACCCCACCCATGATGTTCACGTAGTGGGGAAGGTGGAAGTCGGTCTCATCGTCCGAGATGACGAGGTCGGACTCGGTGATGATCCCGACGACCTTCCGGTCCCCGTCTACCACCGGAACCCCGGGAAGGTCATGCTCACGCAAGACCTCGAGGACCCTGCGGACATCCTCATCCGGAGTCACCGAGGGCGGGTCGACATCCATTATCTCCGCGACGGTCGTCATCGACCCGAGTCTAGTCGGTCCCCCACCCGCTCAGGGGAGGGGTCCGATCGCCTCCGGCAGCGCCTCGACGACGTCCGAGGCAATCGTGCCGTCGGCCGATCCAACCGTCCCCGAGGCGATCCTGCCCGCCCTCGCGTGGGCGAAGACAGCCGCTGCGGCGGCATCGAACGGGTCCAGACCGCGTGCGAGGAAGGCGCCGCAAACCCCCGCCAGTACGTCGCCCGTACCGGCCGTAGCGAGGCCGGGAGACTCGATGTCATCGATCGCGACTCCGTCGGATCCGGCGACGATCGAGTCGTCGCCCTTGAGCACCACAACCGCCCCGGTTCGGGCAGCCTCTTCGAGTGCCGAGCCAAGCCTTTGGGCTTCGACAGCTGCCGGCTCCCGGCCGAGCAGACGGGCCATCTCACCGGGATGGGGGGTGATGATCGTCGGGTAGCCGCGAGAGGTGATCGGGCCCGGGTCATCGCCCAAGAGGCTCAGGGCATCCGCGTCGACCACGAGCGGGGCCTCGATCGTCTCAACCAGCTGGCGAACCAGCCCGGCCGTTCCGTCGGCCCGACCCATCCCCGAGCCGAGCACGACCGCTGCCGCCCCCTGGCAGTGGTCGAGAATCGTGTCGGCGGCCTCGGGCCCGAGGACACCGGCCCGGTCGCCCTCGGGACAGGCGAGGGTCATCACCTCGGCCTGCGCCGCAGTTACGACCGGTTCCAGCGAGTCGGGGACCGCCGCGGTCGCGTAACCGGCACCGGCCCGGATCGCCCCCCGGGAAGCCAGCACGACCGCGCCCGTAAGGCCCCGCGAGCCACCGACCAGGCTGACCCGCCCCGAGCTGAACTTGGTCGACTCCGGTCCACGTGGTGGCAGAAGAGTGAGCACCCGTTCGGTGATGACCCCGGCAGCCTCGCCTGGAGGGGCATCAGCGGGGAACCCGATCGGGACGACTTCGAGGGCACCGGTGAGACCCTTGCCGGGCAGGATGAACTGGCCCACCTTGGGCCCGTGGAAGGTCACCGTCCGGTCGGCCTGGACCGCGAGCCCCGCTGCACCGGTCGAGGCATCGACCCCAGAAGGGATGTCGCAGGCGAGGACCGGGCAGGCGGCCCGGTTGATCCATTCGATCGCGGCTGCCACCGGCTCGCGTGGCTCACCCTCGAAACCCGTCCCGAGGATCGCATCCACCACGAGGCCCGGCGGCTCCCGCCGAACGAGGGAACCCGGTCCTTCGTCGACCGGGATGCCCTGCAGGCGATCCAGGTTTGCAGTCGCATCCGGGCTGAGCTCTTCCCCGGGCCAGAGCAGCTGGACCTCCACCTCGAGCCCGAGTTCGGCCAGGTGCCGTGCGGCAACCAGTCCATCCCCGGCGTTGTTGCCCTTCCCGCAGACCACGAGAACGGACTCGCCGCCCACCATCCCAACGGCGGCGTCAGCGACCGCACGACCGGCGGTCTCCATCAGGTCCAGAGAAGGGATCCCGGCCTGGTCGATCGCCCACCGGTCGGCAGCGGCCATACCCGCGGAGTCGTAGAGGGGAACGAGCCAGGGCCTCACCCGGTCACCTCTCGACCAGGACCACGGCGGAGGCGAGCTCCCGCTCGTGAGTCAGACTGAGGGAGATCCTCAATCCCTCCTCGACGGCCCGGTCCCCCAGGCGCCCGCGGAGCCTCAACTTCGGGGGACTCCCGGACTCGACCTCGATCTCGGTCAGGGGGTGACCGACCGTCAGGCCGAGGGCCTTGATGCAGGCCTCCTTGGCGGCGAAGCGGGCGGCGAGGTGGCGCCCCGGCCGACGACGGGCCTCGCAATAGGTGACCTCATCCTCGGTAAAGAGTCGATCGGCCAGCCTTGGGTAGCGCCCGAGCGCCCGCTCCAGGCGGGCCACCTCGACGAGGTCGATCCCGATCCCGACCGTGGCCATGGGTTGATCTTAGGGCCGGCGCGGCCCTACTCGACCGTCACCGTCTTGGCGAGGTTCCGGGGCTGATCGACGTTCAACCCCCGCTTTCGGGCGACGTGGTAGGCGAGGAGCTGCAGCGGGATGATCGCGAAGAGGGGCTGCAGCACCCAGTCGGTCGCCGGAACGAAGATCGTCTCGTCGGCGACCTCTCCGACCCGATCGGACCCTTCGGTCGCGATCGCGATCGTGTCCGCTCCGCGGGCCCGGACCTCCTCGAGGTTCGAAAGGACCTTGTCCAGGACGGGACTGTCGGTTGCGACACAGACGACCGGGGTCGATTCATCGAGCAGGGCGATCGGACCGTGCTTCATCTCCCCGGCGGCGTAGGCATCGGTCGGGATGTAGGAGACCTCCTTCAGCTTCAACGCGCCCTCGAGGCAGACCGGCAGCCCGATGTGCCGCCCGAGGTAGAGGAAGAAATCCTGGTCGGCATGGCGCTCCGCCACTGATTCGACGACCTCGGAGACCGAGTCGATCGTCGCGTCCATCAGCTCGGGGATGTCACGGAGGGCCTGCTCGAGTTCCTCGAGCACTTTTCCGGGGAGGGTCTCCCTCAATTCGGCCAGCTTGAGGGCGAACAGGTACATCACCGCAACCTGGGCAACGAAGGTCTTGGTCGCCGCGACCCCTATCTCGAGTCCGGCCCGGGTGTAGAGCACTGCATCGCTTTCCCTGGTCGCCTGGCTTCCCATCACGTTGGTGATCGCCATTACGGTGGCCCCCTTCTCCCTGGCGAGCTTCATCGCGGCGAGGGTGTCCGCCGTCTCGCCGGACTGGGTTATCCCGATGACCAGGTCGCCCGGTCCGACCACTGGATCCCGGTAGCGGTATTCGGAGGCGATATCGCACTCGACCGGCACCCGAGCCCAGGTCTCGATCGCGTACCGACCGACCAGGCCAGCGTGGTAGGAGGTTCCGCAGGCGACCACGACGACTCGTCCGAGGCCGGCGAGGAATTCATCATCGAGTCCGGAATCGGAGAGATCGACCCCCTCCCCCGGTCGGACCCGGTCCAGCACCGTCTCCGCGATCGCCTCGGGTTGCTCGTGAATCTCCTTCATCATGAATGTCTCGTAGCCGGACTTTTCAGCAGCCTCCTCGTCCCAGGTGACTGTCTCGGGCTCGCGCTCGACCGGCTCGCCGGCGAAAGTCTCGATCTCCACCCCGTCCGCCGTCGCGGTCACGATCTCGCCGCTCTCCACCGGGAGTACCTCGCGGGTCTCCGCCATAAAGGCCGGGATCGCCGAGGCCACGAAGGTCTCGCCCTCGCCGAGGCCAACTGTGAGGGGGGTCTCCCAGCGGGCACCGACCAGGACACCGGGAAGGTCCCTGTGCATGGCGACGAAGGAGAAGTGGCCTCGGAGCTCCCCCACAGTCGCCCGAACCGCCTCGGTCAGGTCCCCCTTGAAATTCCGGGCGATCAGGTGGACGACTACTTCGGCATCGGTCTCGGAGCTGAGTTCAACCCCGTCGGCCTCGAGCTGGCCGCGAATCTCGGCGTGGTTCTCGACGATCCCGTTGAGGACCATCTCGACCGATCCGTCATCGGCGGAATGTGGATGTGCATTCTGCTCGGTGACCCGACCGTGGGTTGCCCAGCGGGTGTGGGCGATCCCGGTAGAGCCGCCGTTCGCGGCGTCGCCATCGAGGCTCCCCGCTGCATCGAGTGCTTCGCCGAGCATGGCCAGGTTTCCGACCGCCCTGACCTTCTCGATCGAGTCCCCGGTCATGATTGCCAGTCCGGCCGAGTCGTAGCCTCGGTACTCGAGCTTCCCGAGGCCGGCGACGAGAATCGCCTGGCAGGGCCTTGGGCCTACCTATCCGATGATTCCGCACATGACTGGCCGGTAAGGCTACCGGCGGGCCTCAGCCCAACTCGGATTTCACCGTGTCGGCGAGCTGGCTGCAGATCCGACCCGCCTCCTCGCCGGTCCGGGCCTCGACCATCACCCTGATCAGGGGTTCCGTGCCCGACGGCCGGACCAGCACCCTGCCCTCCTCGCCCAGCTCATCTTCGACCGCCTCGATCGCCGCCCTGACCACATCGTTTCCGTCGAGGGAGGTCTGGTCGGCCACCGGAACATTGATCAGCTCCTGGGGCAGCCGGACCATCGGCGAAGCCTCGGCGAGGTCTTCCCCGTCGAGGGCCTCGAGCAGGGCGAGGGCGGAGGCGAGCCCGTCGCCGGTCGGGGCGTAGTCGGTCGAAATCACATGGCCGGACTGTTCACCGCCGAGGATCCAGCCGAGCCGGTCAAGGGCCTCGAGCACGTGCCGATCGCCCACCGGGGTAATTTCGACCTCGATCCCGGCATCCCCCATCGCGCGGTGGAAACCGTGGTTGGTCATGACGGTCACGGCCACCCCGCCCCCGAGGGTTCCGGCCCGGCTCCTCTTGAGTGCAACCAGCGCCATGGCCTCGTCGCCGTCCCTGAGCTGACCGGTCCGGTCGACCGCCAGCATCCGGTCGCCATCGCCGTCGAAGGCGAACCCAATGTCGAATCCGCCGTCGCGAACCGTCTCGGCCAGCGGCTCGGTGTGGGTCGACCCACAGCCCAGGTTGATGTTCCGCCCGTCGGGCTCGGCGAAAAGGGTGGTCACCTCGGCCCCGAGCTGCAGGAAGACCTCTGGTGCGACGCGAAAAGTCGCACCGTTGGCGCAGTCGAGGGCGATCCGCATGCCGGAGAGGTCGAGCCGGTAGCGATCGAGGACTGCCCGCCGGTAATCGGCTTCGGCCGTATTCAATCCCTCCACCCGACCCCAGCCATCTTCCGGGGCTTCACCCTCTCCCGAGACGACCGCCCGCTCGATCGCCAGCTCGGCCTCGTCGTCGAGCTTCCGGCCGTTGGCTCCGAACAGCTTGATTCCGTTGTCAGTGAAGGGGTTGTGAGAGGCCGAGATCACGGCGGCGAGGTCGAACGAGTAGAGACTGGCGAGGATCGGTGCGGCAGGGGTGGGCAGCACGCCGGTGAGGTAGACGTCGGCACCCGATGAGGCCGCACCGGAAGCGAAGGCGGACTCGAGAGCCGGACCCGACTCCCTCGTGTCCCGGACGACGAGCACCCTCGGGCGTGGGGACTCGACGAATGCGGCCGCGGCCCGACCGAGCGCCATCGCGAGTTGCGTATCGAGCAGCTCGCCGACCGGACCCCGAACTCCGTCGGTCCCGAACAGTCTCGCCTCCGGCCCGGCCACCGGGCCTTTCAGCGTTTGGAGAACTGGGGCCGCTTACGGGCCTTCTTGAGGCCGGCCTTCCGGCGCTCCTTGGCCCTCGAATCCCTGGTGAGGAAGCCCCGCTTCTTGAGTTCCTGCCTCAGTTCCGGGACCGCCTCGGTCAAGCCCCTCGCGATCCCGTGCCGCGCAGCGCCGGCCTGACCACTGATGCCCCCTCCCCGGACCAGAACCCGAACTTCGACCTTGCCGTCGAAACCAGTGGCGACGAGTGGGGAACTGACGATTGTCCTGTGTCGGGCCCTCGGGAAGTACTCCTCAAATTCGCGGCCGTTGACCGTGATCGTCCCCTTGCCGGGAAGAATCACGACCCGAGCGACCGATCGCTTGCGCTTGCCGGTCGCCTGGATCCGCGCATCCTTCGGCAGCGTGGCCGAGCTGACTGCAGCGACCGGTTCCTCCTCCACGACCTCGTCCCGGGTGAGTTCGGCCTCCTTGGCTGCCTTCTCCTCGGCCTCGGCCTCCTGTCGGGCCTTCTCCTCGGCGTCGAGTTCGACTTCGGGTTCGAGCGAGATCGGTTCCAGGTCGGCCCCAGGTGGAAGGTCTTTCGCCTTGGCGGCCTTCTCCTCCCCCTTTGCCGATGCACCGGCCTCGGGCTCCGGGGCATCGGAATCGGGAGTCTCGTCCGAGCCCTGATCGGTCTGATCGGACCCCTCGGCTTCGGGCGCCCCGTCCCCTGCGGAGGTCTGGTCCTCGGCTGTGCCGCCATCGACGGCCTCGGGCTCCTGATCGGGTTCGACGGCCTCTTCCTCGACCACCGACTCCTCGATCTCCTCTCCGTTTTCCGGCTCGTCCGCCATCAGGCCTCGACCTCGAGCCTCTCGGGCTCCTGTGCCTCGTGGGGATGCTCAGGTCCGGCGTAAACCTTCAGCTTGGTCAACTGCTTCCGCGCCAGTCGGTTGCGGGGCATCATTCCCTTCACGGCCTTTCGAATCACTTCCTCCGGTCGGCGCTCCAGCATCTCCCTCAGGGTCATGCTGCGGATTCCCCCGGGGTATCCGCTGTGGCGCCAGTAGATCTTGGAGTCGAGCTTGTCACCGGTGACCCGGATCTTCTCGGCGTTGACCACGACCACGAAGTCCCCGGTATCGACGTGGGGCGTGTACTCGGGCTTCCCCTTGCCGCGGAGTTGATCGGCGAGCCGGGTCGCCTGGCGACCCAGGGTCTGCCCCTCGGCGTCGACCACGAACCACTTGCGGTTCCTGGTCTCAGGTGTTGCGACAAAAGTCTTCATGGGTTCTCGATCCGGCGGCGGGAAAGGTTTCCCGGACCGGACCAGCGGATAATAGGGGACGGGCAGTGGCATCGCGGTCGGACTGGCAGCGGTGGTCCCTCCTATACTTCGGAGCTTCGAGGCCGAGTCGATCAGGGTCCGCGGCAGAGCTCCCTCGCGAAGCCGCAGGAATTGGGAAGGACCGATCGAAGGGCAGAGGGATCGGGGCCCCGCCAGGATCCCGCCGGCTACTCGGCTCGAGAGGCAGATGGAAGCGATGAACCCGCGACCGACCAAACCGCACGCCAGGAAGGCAGCCGCCCTGATCGGCTGGCTGGCCCTCCTGCTCGGCCTCGCCACTCCGGCGGCGGCGCTCGACGGACCGGGCGGTGGGCTGCCGGTGCCCAATCCCCCGCGGATCTCCGACGTCATCTGCCTGACCGACTGCCTCGCCCTCCGGACCGCTTCGGTCGGCTCGAAGGTCCAGGTTTCCGGAAGCGACATGGGGCAGGTCCGGTCCGTCTCCTTCAAGGCCGCCAACGGCCGACTCCGAACCCCCCCGGAATCGGTGACCGAGACCTCGATCACCGCAATCGTGCCCCCCGGTACGACGGCGGGCACGTTACGGGTGATCGCGACGGGCGGCGCCGTCTCCGACCACTCGCCCGAACGCCTCGGAATCGGTCCCAGGCCTGCTGCCGGTACCGGATCGCCACGCCTCCTCGATGTCAAGGCGACCCCCGAGAGGGCATACCTTTTCGGGGTCAGGAAACCGACTCTCGATTTCGTCCTCGGAGGGGTGTCGGGGCCGACCGACCTGCGGATAGACCTGGTGACCGGATCCTCGACCGTGGTCGCATCGGAATTCATGCGGGGAGTTCTTCCCAACCAGAGCGTCCAGTACCGGTGGAACGGTCGCTCCTCTTCCGGCAAGGCCGCGCCTCCGGGAAGGTATTCGTTCAGCATCTCGACCGCCAGCGGTGAGCCGCTGCGGGGCCGAGCCGACCGGGATGGGCCCGCCTCGGGACTCTCCTTCCAGCTGTACGGGTTCGTCTTCCCCGTCCCGGCACCCCATACCTACGGCGACGGGATCGGGGCCGGCCGGGGTCACCAGGGGGTGGACGTCCTGGCCGATTGCGGCAAGCCGCTCCTTGCGGCCCGTGGGGGGCGGGTCTACTGGAACGACTACCAGGCGAGCGGTGCCGGCCACTATCTGGTCATCAACCTCGCCGGAACGGGAGGACAGAGCCACGTCTACATGCACCTGACCGAACCGTCCCCCCTCAGGAAGGGCACTTTCGTCAGGACCGGGCAGAGGATCGGGACCGTCGGCACCACGGGCCGGAGTACGGCCTGCCACCTCCACTTCGAACATTGGTCGGCACCCGGCTGGTACCAGGGCGGCACCTTCCTGGACCCGACGTCACAGCTGAAGGCCTGGGACAGGTACAGCTGATGTGCATGCAGTGCGTAACCGGAGTTGCGGTCGCGGCCACGGCATCGGCCACGGGGCTTCGTGCCTGGCTCGGCGCCCGCCGGGGTCGATCCCTTTCCCC
>JBJTBP010000091.1:0-8751 GCA_046091385.1 Solirubrobacterales bacterium
ACCCGACGTCACAGCTGAAGGCCTGGGACAGGTACAGCTGATGTGCATGCAGTGCGTAACCGGAGTTGCGGTCGCGGCCACGGCATCGGCCACGGGGCTTCGTGCCTGGCTCGGCGCCCGCCGGGGTCGATCCCTTTCCCCCCGCATGCTCAGGCTGGCCACCGCTGTGATCATCACAGCTGGCGTCGTGGCTGCGGGCCTCCAGGTCTGAGCCAGTCCGACACCGCCAGGCCCTGAACACCGATCGCCCGGGCCGAATGGCCTCGCTCAGTGGTGGTGGTGTCCATCCGCGGCGACGTCCCCGAGCCGTTCAGGCGGGATCGACCTGGCCATCCAGGCTGCCAGCGCGGTCGTCAGGGGTACTGCAGCAATAATCCCGATCGAACCGACGAGCATCGCCACGACCTCCTTGGCCACGATCTCTAGGTTGACCGTTTCCCACGCGCCGAGCTCACCGACGCCGAAGATCAAGAGGAGCGGCAGCGACGATCCGACGTAGGCGAGGACGAGCGTGTTGACGGTTGCGCTCACGTGGTCCCGCCCGACCTCGATCGCCCGGCGGTACAGGGAGGCGAAGCCCTCTTCCGGCGCCGCCGCTCGAAGGGCCAGGACCGTCGAAGCCTGACTGATCGTGACGTCGTCGAGCACCCCCAGGGCCCCGATCACTATTCCCGCGACCAGTAACCCGCTGATCGAGAGGCCGGGATCATTCACGGCGAGCAGGGCTGCCTCGTCCGACGAGAAGCCGGTCAGGCTGGTCAGGCCCGTAGCGAGGGATGCCAACAGGCCGACCAGGACAAGGCTGGCCGCAGTGCCGAGGATCGCCGCGAAGCTCTTGGCCCCCGCTCCATGGGAAAGCGGGATCGTGATCAGCATCACGGCCATCGATCCGACCAGGGCAACCGCGAGGGGTGGTCGCCCGTCGAGAATCGCGGGCACGATGAAGACGACGACCGCGGTGAGGCTGAGCACGAGTCCGAGCAACGACAGAGCGCCCCGAAGCCTCCCGAACAGGATGACCAGGATCACGAAGATGAGTGCCAGCCAGACCATCGGAGCGCGCCGCTCGAAGTCGATCACCGAGTAGGTCGGCGTCGATCCACCGAAGCTGGCCTTCGCAACCCGGACTTGATCGCCCGCCTCAAAGTCCGGGGCCGGACCGCCGGCCGAAAGCTGGATGGTGACCTGCTTCCCTTCCTCCGGACCGCCGGTCAAGAGGATCCGGCCATCGAGGCACTCGCCCTGGATCGGGGCCGGGCAGGGGCCCGCATCGAGTTCCTCGATCGTCCCCGGGACCGTGTCCCCGGAGGGTCCTGCCGCGAGTTTCAGGTCTGAGGATCCGTCGGGCCAAAGGAGTGCGACACCGACCACGGTCGCTACGGCGATCAGTCCGATCGCGACCTTGAAGATCGATGTGGGAGGTGTGGCCCTTGCCCGCACCCGACCAGTCTCGCAACGGGACCGGCGAACGAGCCGGGGCTATTATGGGACTCGGTCCCATCCTGTACGCTTGTTGATATTGAGTCTCATTACTACGGGCCGCGACTTCGGTGCGCCCCGGCAACCGAAAGGAAATGCGTGACCGACTGGCTCCTCGATCCCTTCGCACTCCCCTACGTACAGCGGGCAACCCTGGAGGTCCTGCTCCTGGCGGTCGCCGCGGGAGTGATTGGCCCCTGGATCGTCCTTCGGGCCCTCTCCTTCTACTCCCATGCGGTAGGGGTCTCGACCTTTCCGGGTCTGGTCCTGGCTGACGGGATCGGCCTCTCCCCACAGCTGTTCGCGTTCGGAGCAGCCGGGGCATTCACCGCCTTGAGCTCGGTCCTCGGCCGGGTCCGGAATGCGGCGACCGACGCGGTAACCGCCCTCGTCCTGGTCGGATTCCTCGCGGCCGGAGTGATCCTCGCCAGCGATGTCTTTTCCTCCGGCGCCAACGTCGACTCCCTGCTGTTCGGGTCGCTGCTCTCGATCGGATCCGACGACCTCTTCTTCGCCGCCGGAACGGCTCTGCTTGCCCTCATCGCCTCGACCCTGTTCTCGCGCCACTGGCTGGCCCGGGGGTTCGATGAGCAGAGCGCACCCGAGGCCGGTTCGGGTTCACGCTGGTTCGACGTAGTCCTCCTGGTATCCGTGGCGGTGGTCGTGGTAGCCGCCCTGAACGCGATCGGGGCACTCCTCGTGATTGCCCTGGTGGTCGTTCCGGCAGCCACGGTCCGGCTGATGGCAAGGAACATCCGCACGCTGCAGGTGGGAACGCTGGCCCTGGTTGCCGTCGAAGGCATATTCGGCATCTGGCTCTCGGTCGAGACGAACGTCCCTCCCGGGGCGACGATCGCCGTCTTGAGCGGTGCAGTATTCGGCCTGGCTGCCATCGGGAGGTCGGTCATCTCCGGTGGCGGCTCCCGCAAGGCGCTTGCCGTCGCCGGGGTGATGGTCGCGGGCGGATCGTGTCTGGCGGGGTGCGGCTCTGGAGGTGGGTCAGACGGGGGTAGAGAGAAGACCGTCTCGGCAATCGCGACGACGACCCAGGTCGCGGACGTCGTCCGCGAGGTCGGGGGCCAACGGGTCGAAGTCACTCAACTGCTCCAGCCGAACACCGATCCTCACGATTACGAACCCAGACCGTCAGATATCGAGGCCTTCCCGGATGCCGACGTGATCTTCATCAACGGCGGACACCTGGACGAGTGGGTGGAAGAGCTGATCGACGACAGCGGCAGTAGCGCGAGGGTCATCGATCTCGGCGCTGGGATCCCGGTCACGCTCGAAGGCGGCGACCACGACCATGACCATGGTGGCGAGAAGGTCTCGGGCGAAGAGCACGGCCATGACCATGGTGCGGAAGAGGTCGACTCTCACTGGTGGCACGACCCGACCAATGTCGAGGCAGCGACGGCCAGGGTTGCCGCCGTACTGGGCCAACTCGACCCGGAGGCAAGGTCGGTATTCGCCGGGAACGCCCGCGCATACGAGAGGGAACTCGCCACGCTCGACAACGCAATCGAGGTCTGCATCGACCGGATACCAGCGTCAGACAGGAAGCTGGTCACCGACCACGAGGCCTTCGGCTACCTGGCGAACCGCTACGGACTCGAGGTGATCGGGACGGTCATCCCGGCCCTGACCACCCAGGCCGAGCCCTCTGCCGGCGACCTCGCCGAACTCGAGCAGATGATTCGGGCAGAGGGGGTGAAGGCCGTGTTCCCCGAGAGTTCCGTCCCTAGCGCCACGGCCGAGGCGATCGCCCGGGATGCTGGGGCATCGGCCGACTATGTGCTGTACGGGGACTCTCTCGGACCGACCGACTCCGATGCCGGAACCTACATCGGAATGATGAGGTTCAATGCCGACCAGATCGCGAGGGGGCTCTCGGGTGGTGAGGTGAACTGCGAGTTCGAATGAGCAGGATCGGAGACAGCCCCCTTCACGTAGCCGTCAGGGGCGGGTCGCCGCCCGCCGAGGGTTCTGTGCTCGGCCCGCTCGTCTCGGCCAGGGAACTGGCCCTCGGTTCCGGAGCCGAAGTCGTCGTCAGCGGCCTCGGATTCGACGTCGCCCCCGGGGTGACCGTCGGTGTACTCGGCCCGAATGGGGGTGGGAAGACGACCCTGTTCAGGGCCCTGCTCGGGACGCTGGCACCCGTCGGGGGGGCCCTTCGGGTGGCGACGACATGCAGCACGGTCCCCCAGACCGATCGCTCGAGGCTCGACTACCCGGTCACCTGTCTGGACGTGGCGCGAATGGGCTCGCTTGCCGGCCTTTCATGGTGGAAGCGACCGGGGCGGCGAGAGCGAGAGGCATCGATGGACGCCCTCGAGGCGGTAGGGATGGCGGATCTCGCTGACGCCTCCTTCGGTGACCTGTCCGGCGGCCAGCGCCAGCGGATCCTGATTGCTCGGGCTCTCGCGGCGGAAGCCGAGCTACTCCTCCTCGACGAACCCTATTCCGGACTCGACACCCCTAGCGCAGACCGTCTGGATCGCTTGATCCTCGAGCTGGCAGCCAGCGGACGGTCGGTGATGATCGCCACCCACGACGTGGACCAGACGATGGGCTGGGACCAGGTCCTCTGCCTCAATCACGAACAGATCGCCTGGGGGGCCCCAGGCGATGTGCTGGACCGCGAAGTGCTCGAGCGGACGTACGGGGACCAGATCGTCGAGATCCCCGGCCATCCGGGCGAGGGAGTCCTTCCACCCCACCACCACGACCACTGAGGAGACCGTGGGCCCGATCGAGCTACTGACCGAACCGCTGTCATTCGGGACGACCTGGCGCGCGATCGTCGAGATGACGATCCTCGGGGTCGCCGGGGGTGTGATCGGCTGCTGGGTCGTCCTCTACCGGCTCTCCTACGGTGCCGAATCCCTCGCCCACGGGATGCTCCCCGGTCTCGTGCTGGCCGGACGGGTCGGCCTGGCCCTCTTGCTCGGAGGGGCGGTGGGAATACTCGTCGCGGGGCTCCTGGTCGCAGCCGCGACGCGGATCCGGCGGTCGGATCCGGATACCGCTGTCGCGGTGGTGGTAACGACCCTTTTCGGGGTCGGGATCCTGATGGCCCTCTCGCCTGCCTCCCCCCCATCCGTCGGGGAACTCCTTTTCGGGAACTTGCTCGGAACGACCGATGCGGAGATCCTGATCTCTGCCGCAGCTACCGTGCTGACCGTCGCGGTCGTCTGGACCCTGCACCCGAGGCTGCTGGCGATCGGCTTCGACGGCGATGCAGGAGGGTTTGTCCGGATGCCGGCAAGCCTGATCACGTTCATCCTCCTGGCCCTCGTCTCGGTAGCGATACTGGTCTCGGTTCAGGCGCTGGGAACGCTTCTCGTTGCTGCCCTCCTGGTCGGTCCGGCCGCCTCGGCCCGGCTCCTGACCAGACGGGTCACTCCGATGATCGTGACTTCGGCTTCAATCGCGATCCTTGCCGGTCTGGCAGGTGTCTACAGCTCGTTCTACCTGAGGACCTCGGCCGGAGCATCAGTTGTGGTCTTCATCCTGATCTTCTTCTTCGCAGCTGCGGCCCTGAAACTCGTCAGACCCCGGGTTCCCGCGATCGAGCGGGTCTAGGATCGCCCGATGGATGGCAACGCCACGGAGGAAAAGGGTCGCCTGACCGGGACTTGGGCCGAGTTTGCGCTGGGGAGGCTCGACACCGCCGGGTACAGGCGGGGCGGCTCGCGTCGTCAGGTGATCGATTACCTGGCAACCCGCGACTGCGCGGTAACCGCCCCGGAGATCGACGAGCGACTCGAAGGGGTCGGGAGGGCATCCGTGTACAGGACCCTGGAGCAGCTCGAGGAGCTGGAACTCGTGCAGAGGGTCGACCTCGGCGGGGATTCAACTGCGTTCGAACGGGTGGACCCGGCAGGGCATCACCATCACCACCTCGTCTGCACCCGGTGTGGGCGGGTCCTGCCGTTCGAGGACGAGGCACTTGAGGAGGCGATCCACGAGCTGCCCTCGAAGGAGGGGTTCACGATCGAGGGCCACGAGGTGACCCTGCGGGGTACGTGCCGGCGGTGCGGGGCCGCCTGAGGCCTACTCCCACTCGATCGTCGCCGGCGGCTTGGAAGAGATGTCGAGGACCACCCGGTTGACCCCGTCGACCTCGTTGATGATCCGGTTGGAGACCTTCTCGAGCAGGTCGTAGGGCAGGCGGGCCCAGTCGGCCGTCATCGCGTCTTCGGAGGTGACGGCCCGGATCACGATCGGATAGGCGTAGGTCCTTCCGTCGCCCTGGACTCCGACCGAGCGAACCACGGGGAGGACGCAGAAGGACTGCCAGAGGTCGCGGTAGAGCTCGGCGGCCCGGATCTCCTGCTGGAGGATCGAGTCGGCCGCCCGAAGGATGTCGAGTCGCTCGCGGGTCACCTCGCCACCGACTATCCGTATGCCGAGACCGGGCCCGGGAAACGGCTGGCGCCAGACCAGCCGGTCTGGAAGCCCGAGCTCCGTGCCGACGGCCCGGACCTCGTCCTTGAACAGCATCCTGAGTGGCTCGACCAGCTCGAGGTCGAGGTCCTCGGGGAGACCACCGACGTTGTGGTGTGACTTGATCGTCTCGGCGTGGTCGGAACCACCCGACTCGATTACATCCGAGTAGAGGGTTCCCTGGACCAGGTAGTCGGCCCCCTCGATCTTCCGGGCCTCCTCCTCGAACACCCGGATGAACTCTTCACCGATGATCTTTCGCTTCGCCTCGGGTTCGGTTACCCCGGAGAGCCTCTCCAGGAACCGGTCCTCGGCATCGACGTGGATCAGAGAAATACCGAAACCGCTGAAGGCCTCGACGACCTGCTCAGCCTCGTTTTCCCTCATCAGGCCGTGGTCGACGAAGACGCAGGTCAGGTTCTCCCCGACCGCCTCGAAGACCAGTCGGGCCGCGACCGATGAGTCGACCCCTCCCGACAGCCCGCAGATCACCTTCGAGTCCCCAACCTGCTCGCGAACCGCCTCCACCTGCTCGGCGACGATCGAGGCCGGACTCCAGGCTTCCTCGCAGCCGGCGACCTCCCTGAGGAAACGGTCGAGGACCTCGGTGCCGAAAGGGGTATGGACGACCTCCGGGTGGAACTGGATCCCGTAGAGGCCGCGTGAGGGTGATTCGAGGGCGGCAACCGGGGACCCGGGCGTCGAGGCGACCGCCTCGAAGCCCTCCGGGGGCTCGAACACCGAGTCCCGGTGGCTCATCCAGCAGCTCTGCTCTCGGGGAAGGCCGCCGAGCAATGCCCCTCCATCGCCGGTGACGGTCAGCTCGGTCCGCCCGAACTCCCCCGCCTCGGCCGCCTCGACCCGACCGCCCAGAGCCTTGGCCATCGCCTGCATTCCGTAACAGATGCCCAGGACCGGGACGTCGAGTTCAAGCAGTTCACCGGGGAACTCGGGGGCACCGGGGTCGTAGACCGATGCCGGCCCCCCGGAGAGGACTACCGCCTTCGGCTTCCTCTCGAGGACGGTCCCGATCGGCACGCTGGCCGGCAGCATCTCGGAGAAGACACCGCACTCACGGATCCGACGGGCGATCAGCTGGGAGTACTGGCCGCCGAAATCGAGGACCAGGACCTCCTCGGTCTCGGCCTCCGGCATCAGTCGTCGGCGACGCCGACCCCGGCCGAGACCGCCGCCCGGCCGTTGGATCCCATGCCGACCGACTGCTCGCTCTGGAGCTTCTTACCCTCGGTCATCAGGGCCGGGGCGACCATCACCTCGGCCCGCTGGAAGGAACGAATGTCCTCGTAACCGCAGGTCGCCATCGAGGTGCGAAGGGCGCCCATCAGATTGAAGGTGCCGTCGTTCTCGCGGGCAGGCCCGAGCAGGATCTGCTCCATCGTCCCGTCCTGGACGGTGGCCACCCTCGTGCCCCTCGGAAGTGAGGGGTGGAAGGTTGCCATGCCCCAGTGGAACCCCCGACCCGGAGCCTCCTTCGCCCTGGCCAGTGGCGAGCCGATCATCACGGCATCGGCGCCACAGGCGATCGCCTTCGAGACATCGCCACCGGTGCGCATCCCGCCATCGCCGATCACGTTCACGTACTCACCGGTCTCGAGCATGTGCTGGGCCCGAGCCGCTGCGACGTCGGCTATCGCGGTCGCCTGGGGAACCCCGATCCCGAGTACACCCCTCGTCGTGCAGGCCGCGCCCGGTCCGACTCCGACCAGTACCCCGACGGCACCGGTCCGCATCAAGTCCTGTCCGGTGGCGTAGGGGGCGCAGCCCCCCACGACGGTCGGGACCGGAACCTCGGCGATGAACTCCTTCAGATTGAGCGGCTCGACCGTGGTCGAGACGTGTTCAGCCGAGATCACCGTGCCCTGGATCACCAGGATGTCCAGGCCGGCTTCGACCGCAACCTCGTAGTGCTCACGCACCTTCTGTGGGGTCAGCGACCCACAGGCAACGGCGCCCTCGGCCTTGATCTCGGCGACCCGAGCCGCGATCAAATCCGGCTTTACCGGCTCGGCATAGATCTCCTGCATCATCCGGGTCGCTTCGTCCTTGGGCGCTCCGGCGATCCGAGCCAGCTGGTCGCCGGCATCTTCGAACCGGGTCCAGATCCCCTCCAGGTTGAGGACACCGAGCCCACCGAGTCGGTTGACCAGGACGGCAGTCTCGGGGCTGACCACGCCATCCATCGCCGAAGCGACCAGCGGCAGGTCGAAGCGATAGGGACCGAGGGTCCAGGAGATGTCGATGTCGTCCGGGTCCCGGGTCCTCCGGGAGGGCACGATCGCCACGTCGTCGAAGCCGTAGGCCCTCCGACCCTTCTTACCTCGACCGATCTCTATTTCCAATGCAGCTCCTCCGGGCGTCTGGTGAAAGCGTGAGGTTACGTCCGCTACCGGACGAGTCTAGTCATCGATCACCGCTCGCGGACCACTCGGCATGAGGAAGTCCGGCCGACGGCCGGACTTCCCTGGGGAGGTGACCTCGATCCAGTCCTGGGCCGCGAGGCCAGAGGCCGACCAGGTCACTTGTCGTAGCTTGACTCGGAAGGAGAGATCTCCGTGTCGAAACCCAAAGTAGGGCGGAACCGGCGGCAGGGTGTGAAGATCCCGGGAAGCCCCGGGGCGGGACTCAGATGGTCGAAGCGGGCGAGCCGACCTCTTCGAGCTCGACCTCCGATGCCAGCCGCTCCGCCTCGTGCGGATCGACGATCCCGGCGCCGAAGTGCTGGGTCGACTCGGCCCCGCAGGCCACCCCGAGGGCCAGGGTGGGAAGCAGCACCGACCGGACGAGCGCAAGGTGCAGGGCTCC